>JBOGUH010000371.1:0-7325 GCA_050695975.1 Anaerolineae bacterium | reverse complement strand
CTGATCCTGTTGCCGCGCTGAGGTATGAACTCTCCACGGGGACGCGGACGGCGAGCAACGGAGCTGTGTGTAATCATCAGGGCCTGTATTGCTCGTTGGACGAATGTCACCTATAATATGTGGCACCCTGCGTTGACACCCACTTCCAGGCAAGGTATAACTCTCATCACGATTGAGTGATGGGGGAATCACGAGGAGCCTCTATGAAACCCAAGTATCTGCTGGGCGGCGCGCTGTTGCTGATGGCAGTGGTCGTGGTGATCGCCCAGGGTCTCGCCGGCGGCGCACAATACTTTCTCACGGTCAGCCAGCTGCGCGCCAAAGCGCCGGAGTTTCAAGACCAGAGCGTGCGCGTCTCGGGCGCGATCATTGGCGATAGCATTCAGTTCGATGCGCAAACGCTGCACCTGGAGTTCGAGATCGTGGACAGCGCCGAGCAGATTGGCGCGCAGCCGCCCCTGCGCATTGTGTACGAAGGTCCTAAGCCCGAACTGCTCCAGCCGCACGCGCAGGCGATCGTCGAAGGCCGCTTAGGCATCGACGGGGCATTCCAGGCCGACACACTCCTGCTCAAGTGCCCCACCCGCTACGAAGAGCAGTTCCCCGAACAGGTTCAAGGGAATTAACGTAACCTTGCAAACCCTAACTCGGACAAGCCGGAACCAAACAGGGAATGATCCACGAAGGACACGAATGAACACTAATTTTCTTCGTGCCCCTTCGTGTTCGCGTGCTCCCTTTGGGGGTCGTGGATGAAAATCCTTACTCTTTGTGCAAAGATTTCAGTGGTAAGGTTCTAAAGGGCGTTCCAGGGTTTGAAACCTTCGCAAGGTTAAGGGGGTGACTCGTGATTGTTGACATCGGATTGATCGCGCTCGCTCTGGCGTTCGCATCGGCGGCTTACGCCGTGGCGGCGGCAATCCGGGGCGCGCGTCACAAGCGGCCGGATTGGATCGAGAGCGCACGCCACGCCGCGCTCGCCATCGCGCCGCTGTTGACGATCGCCTGCCTCGCGATCGTCATCTCCAACCTCAGCAACAACTACAACCTGGAATATACCTACCGCGTCAGCAGCCGCGCCACGCCGGCGATTCTCAAGTTCACGTCGCTGTGGGGCGGGCAGAACGGGTCGATCCTGTTCTTCTCCTGGCTGATGTCGTTGTACGTGTTCTTCTTGCTCGTCAAGCGGTGGCGCGGCAACCGCGAACTCCAGTCGTGGGTGATCGCCGTGGCGCTCGGCACGCAGTTGTTCTTCCTGTTCTTGGTGATGTTCTACGCCAATCCCTTCGCGCGGTGGTGGCAGGGCGCCGATGGGCAAACGATTGCGGCAGTCTTCCAGCCGGCCGGGGCGACGCCGTTCACGCCGCCCGATGGGCAAGGACTCAACCCGCTGCTGCGCCACCCCGGCATGATCATCCACCCGCCGATGTTGTATATGGGTTTCGTCGGGCTGACGATCCCGTACGCCTTCGGCATGGCCGCGCTGCTGGGCGGGTCGACCGCTTCGGATGCGTCGTGGATCAAAGCGACGCGCCGCTGGACGCTGGTGGCGTGGGGATTCCTGGCCCTCGGTTTGTTATTGGGCGGCCGCTGGGCCTACGACGTGCTAGGCTGGGGCGGCTACTGGGGCTGGGATCCGGTCGAGAACTCGGCGCTGCTGCCGTGGCTGACCGCGACGGCATTCCTGCACTCGGTGATGATTCAAGAGAAGCGCGGCATGTTCAAGGTCTGGAACATGATCTTGATCATCCTCACCTTCTCGCTCATGGTGTTGGGCACATTCGTCACCCGCACCGGCGTGATCTCGTCCGTGCACTCGTTCGCCCGATCGGCGCTGGGCGGCCCATTCCTCGCGTTCGTGGCGCTCATCCTCGTCGGATCGGCTGCCGTGCTGATCGCGCGCTGGAGCTATTTGAAGAGTGATAATCACCTGGAGTCGCCCTGGTCGCGCGAGTCCGCATTTGTGCTGAACAACTTCGTGTTTCTGACGATCACCTTCACTGTCTTCCTCGGCACCTACTACTCGATGTTCTCCGAATTGATCGCTGGCGAGAAGCTGACGGTAGGGCCGGCGGTGTTCAACCGGCTGATCGGCCCGCAGGTGGCGGCGTTGGTGCTGTTGATGGGCGTCGGCCCGCTGTTGGCCTGGCGGCGATCGTCGCCGCAGGCATTAGGCCGGATGACGTGGCGATCGGGGTTGATCGCGGTGGGGGTCGTGGCCGCGTTGTTCGGGTTAGGATTCCGCGCGCTGGGCGCGCTGGCCGGCTTCGGCGTGATCACCTACGCCGGACTGATTACGCTGGAAGAGTTCTACCGCGGCATTCGGGCGCGCATGAAGTTGAGCGGCGAATCGGTCTTTATGGCTTTGGGCAGATTGATCGCGCGCAACCGCCGGCGCTATGGCGGGTACGTGGTTCACATGGGCGTGATCCTGATGGGCCTCGGCGTCATCGGCACGATGATGTTCCAGCAGGAGACGCAGCGCGCGCTTCGAGCGGGCGAGTCGCTGACCATCGGCGACTACACGATCACGTATCAAGGCTCCGAGCTGTACGCGCCGGAGAGTGAGCCGGACAAGACGATCTTCGTGGGGCACGTGGCGGTGTCGGTATCGGGTGGAGCGCCTGAACAGATGACGCCGTATCGCGAATCGTTCCAGACAGGCGGCGGACTGCTGCCGCCGGCGCTGCGCTCGACGCTGAGCGAAGACCTGTATATCTTGTTCCTCGGCGAAGAGGGCGGCTTCGGCACGCTGAAAGTGTTCGTCAATCCACTGGTGAACTGGTTGTGGATCGGCGCTATCGTATTGATCATCGGCACGCTGCTGGCGATGTGGCCGAGCGGGGCGGTTGCGACGGTTCCCGCGCCGGCGCGATCCAAGAAAATAGCCGTGGGCGAGGCGGGGCGGTGAGAATGAACATTTATCCACGAAGGTCACGAAGAAACACGAAGAAGGCTTTAGTGTCTCTTCGCGGTCTTCGTGGACGTCGTTTCCAGGTCGGTTTGGTCGGGTTGTTGGCTGGATTGCTGATGGTGGCTTCGGCGGCATCTGCCCAGACGCCCACGCCCGGCAGCCGACCGACTGCCGACGATGTGAATCGCGTCGCCTCGAGGTTGTATTGCCCCGTTTGCGAGAGCGAGCCGCTCGACGTGTGCCAGACCGCGGCCTGCGTTCAGTGGAAAGCGCAGATCGCGCAGTTCCTCGCCGAAGGCAAGCGCGACGATGAAATCGTGCAGATCTTTGTCGATCGCTATGGCCTGCGCGTGCTGGGGGAACCGCCCGCGGCAGGCGTGACGCTGATTCTGTGGATCGGCCCGATCGTCGTCGCCGTCGCCGGCGCGTTCTTCGCGCTGCACATCATCCGGCGCATGTCGCAGCGCGGCGCAGGAGGGCACGGTCAGGAGACCGGCCCCAACACCAGCGCGCCTGCGCCGCCCGCGGCTTCTACCGGCGACGAATACCTCGACCGAGTCGAGCGCGAGTTGAAACAACTTTAGTCATCAGTCGTCAGGCATTCGTCCTCCGTCTTCCCAAGCGATGAGCGAGACATCGTCCGTTCAAGCCCCATCTGGCCCGCCCAAAGTCGCATACCTCGTCCTCGCCGTGATCGTCGCCTTCGTCGCATTCATCACCTGGGGGCTCTCGGAACGCAACCGGACACAGCCGTTGAGCGGCCCGGCCCCTGACTTCAGCTTGACCCTATTCGACGGCTACGGCGCCGGACTGGGCCTATCGTCCGTGAGGCTGTCAGAACTGCGCGGACGGGTCGTGCTGATCAACTTCTGGGCGTCGTGGTGCGTGCCGTGCGAGGAAGAAGCGCCCGATCTCGAAGCCACCTGGCGCGCTTACAAAGAGCGCGGCGTCGTATTCCTCGGCGTCGATTGGACCGACAACTACGACGATGCGCTGGCCTATCTCAAGCGCTTCAACATCACCTACGCCAACGGGCCGGACATCGGCACGAAGATTGGTCCGAAGTATCGCATTACCGGCGTTCCAGAGACATTCATTGTCGATCGAAACGGCAACATCGCGTTCTTTAAGCCGCTGCCGATCACCTCGTCGCAGGAACTGGCGACCGAACTCGATCGAATTTTAGCGAGCCCGTGATGGATATCTTTGCCTTGCTCATCGGCCTCGCGCTGGCGGCCGGATGGATCGTCTTCATCAGCCAGCCGCTGCGACAGACGTGGCGCTCGAACGACACCGACTCGCAGCTGGATGCGCTCCTGGCCCGGCGCGAATCACTCTACACGCAAATCCGTGAACTCGATTTCGATCAGGCCACCGGCAAAGTCGTCGATGCGGATCATGCGCCCCTGCGCGCGCGGCTGGTCGCCGAAGCCGCCGATGTGCTGCGCCAGATCGATGCGATCGCCGGTTCCCCCGCCGCCTCCGACGACGCACTCGAAGCGGCGATCGCCGCCCGTCGCAAGCGCGCACCCACGACGACGACAGCGCGCGACGCCCTGGATGCCGAGGTCGAAGCCGCCATCGCCGCCCATCGCAAAACGCCAACCTGCCCCAACTGCGGCAAGCCGATCCACGCTGGCGACGCATTCTGCTCTCAATGCGGCGCGGAGATCGGCACGCAGGTGGCGCGATGAATGACCTCACCCCCTTACCCCCTCTCCTGACGACCGCTTCGCGACGGCTGTCGTCAGGAGAGGGGGAACAGAAGTGCGATCGATGCTGTACTCCCCCTCTCCCGAAATGGTCAGTTTCATTTCGGGAGAGGGGGCCGGGGGGTGAGGCTTTATTCGGCATCTGGAGATGCCTCCTACTCTCTCTCCTTCTCGCCGGCTGCGCCCTGTCCGCTCCGCCACCCGATCGAGGCCGCGCGCCGCTGCTCACGCCACTCCCGCCACCAGCGGATGCGGCGTTCGAGCTGCCCTTGCGCAAGCCGTCTGTTGCGAAAGGCGCCGCCTTCTACACTGAGAAATGCGCCGCGTGCCACGGCCCGACCGGGCGCGGCGACGGCGAGCAGGCGGCGCAGATTCAATCTAGCTTCGGCGCTGCGCCGGCCGACCTGACCGCCGACGGTATCGCGCGCGCTGTGACGCCCGCGGAGTGGTTCGACGTGATCACCAACGGCCGCCTGGAACGCGGCATGCCGCCGTTTAATGGATCGCTGTCAGTCGACGATCGCTGGGACGTGATCGCGTACGCCTGGTCGTTGGGCTCGCCTGGCACGACGCTCGCAACCGGCGGCGCGATCTACGCCGAACGCTGCGTGCAATGTCACGGCGAGATCGGCAAGGGCGACGGCCCACAGGCCGATGGATCGCTGCCCGATCTATCCAACCTGCCTGTCTACCGCGACATCGCGCCCGGCCAATGGGACGACGCCCTGGACACGGCGCACGTCCCTTCCTTCAGCGGCAAGCTGAGCAGCGCCGAACGCAGCGCGGTGATCGACTACGTGCGCAGCTTCACCTACGACACAGCCGCCGTCGCCGAGCCGCCACCGGCGGCGACGCCCGGACCCGATTCATCACCCGCGCCCCAACCGGCCGACGGATTAACTCTCAGCGGGTCGATTATCAATCTCACGGCCGGGGTAACTGTGCCGAATGCGATCGAAGTGACGCTTTACATCTTTCCCGGCGGGGCAGCCGAGGGCGTGGTGACCCAGACGCTGAAGACCGACGCGGCGGGGCGCTTCAGCACGTCGGGCCTGGAGGCGAAGGCGGGCGATGTCGTGGCGGCGACGGCCACGTACGCCGACGTCACCTATCCCAGCCCGCTGGTCACGTTCGACGGAAGCACGGCATCGATCGATTTGCCGATCGAAGTGTACGAGGCGATACGGGATACAACAGCGATCCAGATCGATACGCTGCATATCATCATTCAACAGGCCGGCGCAGCGATCGGGGTCAGCGAGATCTACGTCGTCTCGAACACCGGCGACCGCGTGGTGGTGAACACCGGGGGGCCGACGCTGCGCTTTGAGCTACCTGACGCGGCGACCGCGTTCCGCCCGTTACAGGGCGCCGCGCCTGACGTAATGGTCGAATCATCCGACGGGTTCGAATATTACGACGCCGTGGGCGTGGGCAGCGGCGCTTTGCAACTGGCTATCGCTTACCAGATGCCGCTCGACGCCGCCGGCATCGTCTTCGATCGCGCGCTGGCCTACCCGGCGACCTCAGTCAATGTGTTGGTTCAGACGGGTGACCTCAACGCATCGACCGATCAGCTGACCGATCGGGGCCTGCTCGAGGTCGATCGGCAATCTTACCGGCAGTTCTCGGGTGGCCCGCTGCTGTCCGGCCAAGACCTCGCCTTCCGACTGGTCAAGCGGAGCAGCCTGGACGTGGGGCTGATCGCCGGAATCGCGCTGCTGGCCGTTGGCGTCAGCGCGGCGGGAGTCGGCCTGCGGCGCAGACGAAAGCCCGACACTAAAGTGCGTTCCAGCGAACGGCGCGGCGCATTGAAGGCCGACCCAGAGCAGCTCATGGACGAGATTGCTGCGCTGGACGATGCGTTCGAAGCGGGCGAGATCGCCGAGGCACAGTATCGCCGGCAGCGCGGAGCGTTAAAGGCACAGCTGCTTCGCCTGATGCGTGACGTATGACCATCACAGCTCGTCGGGGTCTGTGCCCGCCTGACTTCTAGTTTGGATGGAAGGCCGTCGGGTCACAGACCCGACGGGAGCGGAAAGTTGATTCGCCTGATGCGCGGCGAATGAAGTTGATTCAGCGGTGTCAGCGAATTAACATCGAACCCCGTAGAGCGGGGCGCAAGCAGTCAACGAATGTGCCCACCCGATTCGCTGACGGGACGTGCCGCTGCACCGCATGTGTTCGTTGCATATTCGATGACGCCGTTCGTGAGACAGAATGATCCAAGTCACCGGTCTGGTTAAACAGTTCGGCTCGTTCGTCGCGCTGCGCGATGTGGACTTCAGCGTCGCGCCGGGCGAGTTCGTGTCGCTGATGGGCCCCAACGGCGCGGGCAAGACGACGCTGCTGCGCATTCTGGCGACACTGTCACGGCCCACGCGCGGCGCGGTGTCGATCGCCGGGCACGCGCTGCCCAAAGGCGCGGACGACGCGCGGCGACAGATCGGTTTCCTGTCACACCAGCCGCTGCTGTACGGCGAGTTGAGCGCGGAGGAGAACCTGCGCTTTTTCGCGCGGCTGTACGACCTGAACGGCATCGAACGGCGCGTCGACGAACTGCTTGAGCAAGTTGACCTTGCCGAGCGGCGGCGCGATCGCGTGCGGACGTTTTCGCGCGGCATGCAGCAGAGGCTGTCGCTCGCCCGCGTGCTGCTGCACGACCCGCGCGTGGTGCTGCTCGACGAGCCGTTCACCGG
>JBOGUH010000370.1:0-1808 GCA_050695975.1 Anaerolineae bacterium | reverse complement strand
ATCTGGCCGAGTTCGTAAAATTCATGACGGCGGTTCGATCGGGCCAGGTGCTGATCACACGCGAGTTGTTCTTCCTGCCGATCTGGCTGGCATCGATTGGCATCGCCTTATGGCTGGGTCGTTTCGTGCGGCATTGGCTTGTTCGTTTGTCCGTTGGCTGGTTGGTGATCTATGCCGCCATCTGGCCGACGCCGAGGTATCCCTTCATCCTCGATGCGTACCGCTCCGCTGAGTTCGGGCTGACGTTCTGGACGAGCATCGCCGTCGCGGCGATGTGTGTGGCAGCACTGGCGGCGGGAGCACGGATTCAGGATCGGTTGTGCGCGTGTGCCTGGGCCGCGATCGCATTGAACGGAGCGACGGTCGCGCCACTGCACTTCGTCCGGCTGAAACCCGCGCTCGACGAGTTGCACGGCTGGTCGATGAGCGTCGGCTGGGGAATTGCCGCGACCGTGATCGGGTTTGTCGCCGTGGCGGCGATCGGCGTGGGCAGCTGGCGTCGCTTCGCACTCAGGCAATGATGGATTTAGTTATCGCGGCCGGGGTAGGGGCCGTAGGAGGCGATAATGTCTTTTTCGACGAAGACTTGCTTCATCGCCTCCCACCACGGCAGACCTTCGGTCTTTTGGAAATGCCACCACTCGACGTCGGGGTAGAACTCGCGCCAGCGGTAGATCGCCTGCACGCGCTCCCAACCGTAGTCGGCGGCAAGCGTGGTGAAATCGACGTAGTAGCCGGGTGGAATTTTTTCCATTGGCTCTCCACCGGTTTCGCTGCCGATGACGAGATTCCACGGCGCCTCGCGAAGCGGTTCGCCCTGCGTGCCGTCCTGCTTTTTCGCGCTGAGATACACGCGCCAGAAAGTGCGGTAGCCGATGTCTTCGCGAACGAAAACGATTTGATTGCCGCCCCCGTTGTACGCAGTTTGATCGATGTCCATCGCGCGGCCGGCCACGTGATATGATCGGCGACTCTGGCCTTCGCGCGGTATGTGGTTCATCGCCCGCCACGACGATCCGAGCACGCTCAAATAATCGGTCCCGGTCTCCTGTTGGACGCGGGCCCGCAGCGCGCGGAACGAGTCGTCTACGGCGTCGCTGAGGAGGTGGCCGCCGGGCGCTACCTCGTCGAGACGAACGAAGACGTAGGCCAGCTGTCGGGGCGCGGTCGGGCTGACCACTTCGGTGTACAGCGGCGGGGCGGCGAGCGGCGCTGCAGCGACAGTGCGCGTGATCGTTTCGTCCGAAAGCGGCCGGGCTGTCCAGGTGGGATGGTTGATGAACTCGCGCCCCCCGATCGCTTCGCGCGCCAACCCCCAGCCGCCGATGTTCGCGGCGATGAGCGCATCGCTCGATCCACGATGATAGGTGAAGGCGATGGCGCTGGCATCGGGTGACCAGGCCGGCCCGCTCCCCTGGCCGAACAGCCCAACCTCGGCCTCTTGCAGGCTGCGGAATGCCGGATCGAATGTGTTGACGTAGATCAATTGGTCGCCCGGCCGGCCGGATGTATAGGCCAGCTGCTGCCCGTCGGCTGACCAGGCCGGATTGTCTTCGTCGCGATCGGGACTGTTGGTCAGGTTGGCCAGATCGTCCTCACCCTGTTCGGAGTCGAGCGGAAGCAGATAGATGTCCTCGTTGCCTTCGCGATACGACGCAAAGACGATACTCTTGCCGTCGGGCGACCAGGCCGGGTTCACCTCGGGCGCGGGGTCGGTCGTGAGGCGCGTGACCTGGCTGCCGTCGCGGGCGCGCATCATGTACAGATCGAGATTGTCCTCGCGGTACGACTCGAAGACGATCCACTGT
>JBOGUH010000369.1:0-1552 GCA_050695975.1 Anaerolineae bacterium | reverse complement strand
GGCTTGGACAGATCGGAGGCGACCTCCCCGCTCTTGATGCTGCGGATCATGTCGTACCAGCCCCACAGCGCGGTCAGGCCGATGCACGCCTGTGTCAGGCCGGTGTACGTGATCGCGTCGCCGAGCGAGTATCCGGCCACGCTCGTCTGCGCGCCGTACACGGCGATCATCACCGCCGCGCGCAGCGCGCCGAAGAACAGGTTGGTCGCGAAGCCGGCCAGCGTCGCGCTGCGATAGGCGACCTGGCGCTGGAAGGACTTCTTGGCGAGTTCGACGTAGAGTCGCACGTGCAATGAAGAATGAGGAATGCGGGATGCGGGATGAAGAGCGAACGGCGTTCAATCAACAATACATGACACGCGGCGCGAAAACTGTGACAGGCAATCCTATCAACTTTTCAGCATCTAATGATTCCGGTAAACGTGATCGAAGATCGGCTGCATCACGACGATCATGTGCGCTAGTCGCGCCGCGACCTGATCGAGGTACTCCTGCGTGAACGACTTGAGTGGGAGGACCTCGTACACCTTCGTCCAGCCTTTATCCCACGTTTCCGCCTCGATCGACTCGCCCAGCTCGGCCTTGATCTCAAACAGGTGCGATTGGAAGCCGCGCAGCAGACGTTCGTTCTCGGCCCGGTCGCGGCTCTCAAAGTGCAGGCCGAGCTCGAGCCGGCCTCTCCGCTCTCCCAGATTCCACACTTCGTAATGCAGCACAGGCTGGGCGTAGTACAACTGGACCAGCCACGAACGGCGATTGACGTGGAAACCTTGCAGCCGTTGGGGCAGCCGGACGCGCGTCGCGGCAGGGATGGCGCCGAAGAACTCGCTGCTTTTCATGCGATCTGCGCGCGCCGAAGGCGAACCGCCGCTCAGTCACCCTCGGACGGGCTGGATTCCTTCAGCACGACGCTGAAGGACAGCGATCCGAAGCGAATATCGTCGCCGTCGTGGAGGACTTCGGGGACAAAGGGCACCAGCTTGCGCTGGTTCAGGAAAGTGCCGTTGAGGCTTTCCAGGTCTTCGATGAGGTAGCGATCGTTGACGAAGCGGACGCGGGCATGACGGCGCGAGACGCCGCGCGTCTGCCCGGTCTCGCCGGTGAGATCGATATCGACCAGCAGCCCGGCCAGGCGATCGTTCCGTCCGAACAGCGCGCTCGTCATTTTGCGCGGGACGACGATCTCGCGCTTGTCGGTGATGCCCTTGAGAACCAACGTCGCGCCGATCGGAGCGGTGTCGTAGCTGGGCTCCGCCAGGTGCGAAGGGGTCTGACCCGTCTCGCTGCCTTCCAGCGGGTCGGTGCGGAGTTGGCCGCCGGTGTGGAAGTACGTGCCGCAGTTGCTGCACAGCAGCGCGCCCTCCATAGCTTCTTGTCCGCAGGCCGGGCACTTGATCATAGAGATGATTCACCGCACTCCAGGGATGCTGTCATTGTACCCAAATTTGAAGCAGATGCAACTTTTTGCGTTCGCACACGGGCATATTGCTTATCGCGTGTCGCTCGTTGTCCGTTCTTCATTATTCCGCATGCCTCATTCATCCTTCACTAT
>JBOGUH010000368.1:0-6925 GCA_050695975.1 Anaerolineae bacterium | reverse complement strand
GCGTGTAGACAGTGAGATAGTCTTTCTGGCGGTATTTGAGCAGGCGCAGCTTGTCGGTGTAGCCTTGCTGCGTGAAAATGGCCTCTGCTTCAGAAAGTGAGATGCGCCGCTTGGCGATCGGCTCGTCGGCTTCGACGATGTCGCGCATGCGCCGACGCAGCCGATCGAGGTCGGCGCGACCGAGCGGCATGTGATCGACGATCTCGCAATAGTAGCCGCCGTACGGCAGCGAATGATCGACGAATGTCCGCGCGCCGGTGAACAGTTCGTGCGCGGCGACGACGAGCAGGAAGGTGAGCGAGCGTCGGTAGATGCGGCTGCCGTCGCGCGATCCGCGGGTCACCAGGGAGGCGTCGGAATCGCGGACGATCGGCGTGTTGAGTTCGCCAAGTTTTCCGTTGACGCCGGCGGCGACGACGCGGTCCAGCAAGCCGGGATGGGCTGCGCGGATGAACATTTCCAGCGGCGTCCCGACCGGCGCTTCGTATGTGCCAGCGCCATCCTCGAAGCGCACTTGAACGGTGTCGCGGGGTGAGGCCGGAAATGCCGTTAGAGAAGGATCGGATGTCATGGTTATGGGGGGTGGGATGAAAAGAACTGCTCAATGAGGAGCAGCTACGAGGGATACGATCGCTATCCGATCAAGCCGAGTTCGCGAGCCGCTTGGAGGGGCTTGGGCTGCTCCCAGAACCAGGCGGTGCGCAGCCAAAAGCCGGGCACAGCCTGCGAGTGGAAGATGCCGTCTTCGCCGATCGGCATCGGTTCGTAGCGCGCGCCGACGAGGCGATAGAACTCGGCAGTGCGCTTGCCGGGGTCGATCAGCCAGACTTCGCGCACGCCGGCCAGCGCGCAGTTGGCAAGCTTGTGACCGCGATCAAAATAGGCGGTGCTGCGTGATAAGATTTCGATGACCAGATCGGCCGGCCCGTCGATGAAGGTATCCTGAATCAGGCTCAACCGATCTTTGGCGACGAAGAGAATGTCTGGCTCGTACACTTCCTTCTCGCTCAGGCGCATGGCCGTGCGCGAGCCGCGCACGATGCCCAGATCGCGCTCGGTGATGTAGACGTATAGGACGTGAGCCAGGAATCCAAATACGCGTTCATGCGAATCTGTTGCTGGTCCTGCGATGATCATCTCACCATCAATCAACTCGGCTTTACGATCGTCGGGGCCGATGTCGAAGAACTCTGTGTCCGTCATGTAGTCTCGGACGATGACGCTCATCACACTCTCCTTACGCGCACAGTATAGGCCGACGCCGGATCGCTGTCAAGCCATCACTCACTCCCATACATTTGTTTCACCATTCTTCCAAAACTCTTTATAATACTCGCCACCCAGGCAAAACGCTCGTTCGCTCAAGAGGAATGATGCGCCTCTGGCTGCTCTTCATTACTGCACTCATGCTCATGGCTGCCTGCGAGGGCGAAACGTCTATCCAACCGACGCCGAGCCTCGATCCACTCGCCGCAAAGGGGAAGCAAATCTTCAACCAGAACTGCGCCACCTGCCACGCCCTGTCGCCCGACACGATCATCGTGGGGCCTTCGCTGGCAGGCATTGCGTCTCGCGCCGGGTCGCGCCTCCCGGATACTGACGCCAGGCAGTACCTCGAACTGTCGATCCTCAAGCCTGATGCGTACATCGTCCAGGGCTTCTCGGACACGATGCCGAAGGACCTTGGCAAGAAGCTGACGGGCGAAGAACTCGACGCGCTGGCGGCATTTCTGCTCACACTCAAGTGACGAGTGACGAGTGGCGTGTGACGAGCGACGTCACCCGTCACATACCACTCGCCACGAACTTACATGCCCGAGGAGCCTCCCATGTCGCGTGTTCTTAAATGGCTGAAACGTGTGCTGTTGGTTCTAGTCGGCGCGCTGGTCCTGTTGGCGATCGTCGCGGCCGTCGTCCCGATTCCGACGGATGCACTGCCCCCACCCGAAGACTACGGCGCAGGCGCGAGCAGTGTCGAGCCGTCGATCTCCGGCCTGCAGCGCGAGTTCCCTTCGCTAAACGAACCGGCCGATAACCCGACGACGCCCGAGAAGGTCGAACTGGGCCGGCTGCTGTTCTTCGATCCAATCCTCTCGGCCGATGACGACATCTCATGCGCGACGTGCCACCACCCGGATTACGGTTTCGCCGATGGGCTGCCGCGCGCGATCGGCGCGGGGGGCAGCGGCGTGGGCCCAGAACGCAGCGACGGTGTCGCGCTGAAACGCAACACGCCCAGCCTGTGGAACGTCGGTTACACACGCTCGTTGTTCTGGGATGGGCGGGCGCAGTCGCTTGAAGAACAATCGCGGGCGCCATTGACACATGCGGACGAAATGGCCGCTGATGACCCCGATGTGATCGTCGCCCAAGTGCGCGCCATTCCCGAATACGCGGATTTGTTCGACAAGGCCTTCGGGGGCGGGACGGACGCGGTGACGTTCGAGAATGTTCAACGCGCGCTGGCCGCCTTCGAGCGCACGTTGATCACGAGCGCTAGTCCGTTCGATCGCTATGCAGCGGGTCAATTCGATGCGCTGACACCGGCCCAGCGGCGTGGGCTGGCGCTGTTCCGATCGGCGGCGACGCGCTGCTTTGAGTGCCACGCCGCGCCGACCTTCTCGACCGAAACCTTCCGCGTGATCGGCGTCCCCGATGGGCCTGGCCTGCCCCACGATGTGGGTCGCGCGGATGTCGCGCCTGACGGCCAGGATGGCGCGTTCAAGGCGCCTTCGCTGCGCAACGTCGCGCTGACTGCTCCGTATATGCACAACGGCGTTTTCGAGTCGCTCGCAGACGTGGTGGACTTCTATGCCCAGGGTGGCGGGCGCGCGGACGGTGTGGCGAACGTCGATGACTTCGTGCTGGGTTTCGGTTTGACCGCGCAAGAGAAAACCGATTTGATTGCCTTCCTGTACGCGCTCACCGACGAAAGCCGGCTGCCGGAGATTCCCGATGCGGCGCCGTCGGGTCTGCCAGTTGTGCCGCGCCTGGAGAATCTGGCGCGGGCGCTGTCCGCGCGTTTCAACGCCTCGCAAGCCACTCAGCAGCCCGAACCGCGCGAGCCGATGACGATCGTCGTGCAACCCGGCGAAACGATCCAGGCCGCGGTCGATCGCGCCCGACCCGGTGACACGATCGAAGTGCCTTACGGCCTGTACCAGGAGCGGGTCGTCGTCGATTTGAGCGACATCACGCTGCGCGGCATTCCCAATCAGCAGGGCGAGTGGCCGATCCTCGACGGTGAGGGCCAGCTGGCCGACGGCGTGATCGCCTCCGGCAACAACTTCGATCTGGCGAACTTCCGCATCCGCAACTTCACCGATAACGGTGTGCTGGTCGAAGGCGCGACCGGCGTCCATCTGCACGATCTGTTTACCGAGAACACCGGCACCTACGGCGTCTACCCGGTGCAAAGCACCGATGTGCTGATCGAGCGAGTGACGGCGACCGGCGTCAACGACGCAGGCATCTACGCCGGCCAGTGCGAAAAGGTCTTCATTCGCGACAGCGTAGCCTACGGCAACGTGATCGGCATCGAGGTGGAGAATACGGTCGGCGCGGAAGTGTACAACAACCACGCCTACGACAACGCGCTGGGCATCTTCATCAATCTACTGCCCCAACTCACCTCGAGGGTATCGCTGGACACGAAGGTGTACAGCAACATTGCGGAGAACAACAACCACCAGAACTTCGCACCCAAGGAATCGAATGCGGCACTGGTGCGAACGGGGACCGGCTTGCTGCTCCTGGCGGCGGATAGGGTCGAAGTGTACGGCAACACCATTCGCAGCAACAAAACGGCAGGCGTTGCCGTGTTCAACCTGAGGATCGGATTCGACGAGGATGAGATCAACGTAGGGCCGAACCCTGAAAACAACTGGATTCACGACAACGTGCTGGAGAACAACGGCGCCGATGCCGACGAGTTTGTGCGATCGCTGGGTATCTCGGGGTCGGATATACTGTGGGACGGCTCGGGTTGGAACAATCGCTTCGACCAACCGGGCGCTAGTTCGTTCCCGCCGCTGTTGCCTGCCAGCAGCTGGGCGCCGCCGTTCTACAATCTGTACTGGCGCACGTTGAACTTCGTGATCGGGCTGTTGGGGTAGATGACCCCAGTGGCATTGGCGGGTCAAAAGAAGAAAGGTATAATCTCGGCCATGTCAGAACGAAATACATCCTCCTCAAATGGGTTGGCCAACGTCGTTACGTTGCTAGGGGTCGCGCTCGTCGTCGCCGCGGGGGTGACGGCGTATCCCAGTGTTCGGGGCTGGCTCGGGCTGGACGTCGCGCCGCAGGGCTTTGGCGATGAAACGGCGCTGCGCGCGTCGATCGTCGAGTCGAGCGAATCGCTGCCGCGGAACGGCGGCGTGCAGCCGGGCGTCGATTCTTCCAGCGAGCCTGCATCGAGCAGCGCCGAACCGCCACCCATGGTTCTACCGGAGACGCCTCTCCAATCCGAAGTGACGCCGGCGCCCGAGGCGACGGCTGCCCCTTCGACTCCGCTCAGGGCGGGGCTCAGTGCAAGTGCGACGCCACCCGCTGACCCGACGCCAACACCTACTGAACCTGCTCCTGTCAGCACGCCGGAAGACACCCCACAGGCCGAGACCGAGTTTACGCCAGATGCGCCGAGTCGACTGGTGATTCCGTCGATCGATTTGGACGCGCCGGTCTTGACCGTCGGCTGGAGCCTCGTGACTCAGAACAACGGTCAGCAGGTGAGCATGTGGGATGTCCCGAACCGATACGCGGCAGGCTGGCTGAGGACGTCGGCGCAGATCGGTGAGCGGGGCAACACTGTGCTCGATGGACATCACAATATCGCCGGCGAAGTCTTTCGCGATTTAGTCGATCTCGAACAAGGTGACACGATTCAAGTGTGGGCGGGCGATCAGCTGCGCGAATACGTCGTCTCGCTGTTAAAGATCCTGCCCGAGAAAGGCCAGCCGATCCCGGCGCGGCTTGAGAATGCCAAGTGGATCCAACCGACCCAAGACGAGCGGCTCACGCTGGTCACCTGCTGGCCGTATGAAAACAATACGCATCGATTGATCGTCGTCGCAGTACCGGCCGACGCGCTGCCGTCCCCGGCAGAGGAGCTGAGTGAATGAACCTTCTCGAGTTGCCCGCTATTCGGCGCACGCGCCGGAATCACGGTCTGGAACACGCCACCATTCATATCTTGTCGTCGCGCTTTCGCGGCCTGTCGATAGCGGGCCGATCCACGCCGAACGGCTTCTACATTTTTGGCAACTTATCGGCCGACGACATCGCTTCGGCTGCTGACGACGCGATCCGGCGTATGCGTGGCGGCGAGCAGCATCTGGCGGTCCATCCGACCTGCGGCACCAATTATCTGACGTCGGGCACCTTCGCCGGGCTGGCCGCGTTCGCTGCGTTGAGCGTCGGCGGGCGTAGTCGATGGGAACGGCTGCCGAACGCGATCATGGCCGCCACGTTCGCGCTGATCCTGGCCGCGCCGGTCGGCCCGCTGCTGCAAGCGCGCGTGACCACGTCGGGCGAGATGGCCGATCTGAAGATCCTGTCCGTGCGGAAGCTGCCGGGACGCATGTCGGCGCACTATGTCGAGACGCGCAGCAGTTAGAACGTGTTGCGTATTCCGTATTACGTAAAGCGTGATTGGCGTACGGAATACGCATCATACACCCCCGTTCGCTAAAGGCTCCCCAATTGTTTTACATCCTCCACGGTGAAGACGAATTCAGCCGCGCCGAACAGATCGCCGACTTCAAAGAGAAAATCGGCGACGCGACGGTGCGCGACTTCAACGTGACGGTGCTGGACGGGCGCAAGGTTACGCTGGCCGAACTGCGCCACGCAGCGGATGCCGTCCCGTTCCTGGCTGACAAACGCCTGGTCATCGTCGAAGGGTTGCTCGCGCGGCTGAGCGCAGGCCGCGGTGTAGGAGGCGACTCCGGTCGCCGACCGAAGGGGCCAGCCGACGGCGAGCCTTCCGGTTCGGCCAAGGAGTTCATGGCCGCGCTGCTCGATTATCTGCCACGGGCGCCCGATTCGACGCGGCTGGTGTTCGTCGAAGCGAGGACACTGTCGGCCTCCCACCCGGCGCTCAAGCTGGCGGATGCACAGAAGGGCAAGACGATCATCGCGTTCGAGCGACCCAAGAACGCGGCGGGCTGGATCGAGAAGCGCGTGAAGAAGCACGGCGGCGAGATCGATCGTAAGGCGGCGGCGACACTGGCGGCCATGATCGGCAGCGATTTGCGCCGGCTCGACTCGGAGATTCAGAAGCTCGTCATCTACGTCAACGCGGCGCGGCCGATCACAGAAGACGATGTGACGCGGCTGGTGTCAACGTCGATCGAGGCGAACGTCTTCGATCTGGTCGATGCGCTGGGCCGGCGCGACGGCCGGCGCGCGATGCGCGAACTGCATCGCCTGCTTGACCTGGGCGAGAACGCACTCGGCCTGCTGGCGATGATCACGCGCCAGTTCCGGTTGCTTATTCAGGTGAAGGAGCTTCAGGAGAAAAACGTTCCCGCGCCGGAGGTGGCCAAGGCACTCGGCCAACATCCGTTCGTGATTGAGAAGATCGGCCAGCAGGCGCGCAACTTCTCGATCGAGCAGTTAGAGCGGATCTATACGCATCTGCTCGATATCGACGTGGGGATCAAGACCGGCGAAGTGAGCGACGTGCTAGCGCTGGATTTGCTCGTCGCCGAGCTGGCGGAGTAACCGTTCCTCACCCCTAGCCCCCTCTCCTGAAGGTATGCTCCGGCCCGCCCGTTGATCAGGTCAACGGGCGGGCTATGTCTGTTCAGTCTCCAGTTTATTCTACGGATGGCACAGCGCCAATCTGCTGCATCAAGCCCAGGGCATCCCATTCGGTTTTGTTGTTGACGATGTTAGTTGTGTCGTTCTGGTCGATGGTTTTGAT
>JBOGUH010000367.1:0-3269 GCA_050695975.1 Anaerolineae bacterium | reverse complement strand
CCCAGAAGCTGCTCATGGAGCAAATGGAGCAGTTCTTCTTCGGCGAAGGCGCGCAGATGCCCGAAGGCTGGACGCCTGAGGGACAGGGCGACAAAGGCGCTGCGCCACAGAAGAAATGATCGGGCAGAGTGGTCAAACCGCTAACAGTGGAATGCTCGGCTCGATCGCGAAGCGCAGCCGGCGGTGCGCTTCACGCAGCGCCGCTTCGACCTGATCAGGCGTCTCCCCCCGCGCGAAGATGAATCCCAGGTAACTGTCGCCTTCGGGCAGCGGCACGATCGGGTAATTCAACTTGGCCGTGATCTGGATCTCCTCGATGCCGGGCACGGCCCGCGCTTCCGGCACACCCTCCACTCGTCTCAGCAAGCCCGTGTCCGGGATCGGGATCATCATCACCCCGCCGGCGTGATTCGCCCGGCTCAGCGATTCGATCTCCAGCCCGAACGCCTGGCGCAAAATCAACTCCTCCAGCGACGCATCGCTCTCGAAGCGCAGCGTTCGCGAACACAGCCCTCCGATCGATCGGCCCGCGACCTCGACGATCCACGGCCCGGCTGCGTTGACGCGCAGCTCGGCGTGCATCGGCCCTTCGCGCAGACCGAGCGCAGCGGCGGCGCTGGCCGCGCAATCGGCGATCGCCGACTGAACTTCATGGGGCCGACGCGACGGCGTGACGTAGATCGTCTCCTCGAAGAACGGCCCGTCGAGCGGATCGGGCTTGTCGAACAGCGCCAGCACTTTGAGTCGACCGTGATCGAGGATGCCTTCCAGCGCCACTTCGAAGCCGGAGATGAAGCGTTCGACCAGGAACGCTTTAGGGGCAGGCGCCGGATCGAGCGAGAGCAGCAGGCTCTTGAGCCGATCGACCGCTGCCACGAAACGATCGGGGTCGTCGGCGCGCATCACACCCCGGCTGCCCGACAGCATCAGCGGCTTGACCACGCAGGGGTACTCGACCTGCGTCGCAACCTCACGCGGATCGTCGCCAGTGGAGAACAGCTTGAAGTCTGGCACGGGCACACCGCCCCGAGCCAGCAGCGTGCGCATGCGGTGCTTGTTCCGCGCCGCCTCGGCCGCGTCGGGCGAGTTGTGTGGCAGGCCGAGCGCCGCGCTGGCTCGCGCCGCCAGCAGGCTGCCGCTGTCGTCCACGGAGACGATTGCCTCGAACGGCTGCCGGTGCGCAAGATCGACGATCGCCCGCGTCGCCTGTTCGAGATCGGCGAAGTCGATGCCGAGCGGAGTGTTCCAGAACTCGGCCAGCGCCCCGGGCATGTCGACGGCTTTGAGCACTTCGAGGCCCAGGCGTTCGGCCGCCTCGAGGAACGGTTGAGCGCGGTAGGTCTTGGCCGTCATCAGCAGCAGCACGCGCCGGGGAGCAGATGAAGAGGTTGCGTTCATCACTCCCGGTATCCTCTCATGGCTTGCTTTCGGGGAGGAGAATAGAGCGTAATCGGCTTAGATCAATCGCCGGATCACCGCGAGCGAGAAAAGTGAGGCTAGCCCGCGTCGACTTTTCCGCAAGTAACTGTATGACGCGCCCCGGCAAGGTTGTCAGGTCAACGTGCGTCAACAGGTAGTCGGCTACGATCGCATCGCTCAAAAGAAAGGTGGCCAGCTTTTCTTCACATGCAGCGAGATCAGCCGGGCTCAATCGCCCGACAGTCCGACGGACGAGGCTTTGCTCGATAGTCAACAGCCGGCCCCGGACGAGCGAAGGGTAACGCAATCCGGCTATAGCCCAATCGGCGAGAACGTGGTCGTACGGCCCGGCCTTAGACACTTGTGAGCTGATTCCGGCGGCGACCACATCGGGGCGCGAGGTTATAGGCCTCACTGCTAACGATCACAGCCGGACGCACTTTGCCGCCGGTCAGATCGCTATAGTCGTAAGGCACAGCAATCACGTCACCGCGCCTATACGGCATCGTTTACCTTTCTGCGATCCAATCTTCCGGCATCGCTTCCCAGTCATCGTGCATCGCTGCAACTGAAAACCAGTAATCCTTGAGCAGCGGCGTGTCGTCAAGCTCATATAACAAATCGAGAGCTTGTTCAACGACCGTCTCTTCCGTCACACCGCGTGCCTGTGCGGTCTCGCGCAGTTTTCGCACGATGTCTTCCGCCAGGGACAGGCGCACTTCGACTGTAGATGTCGTCATATTGCTCTCCTCCGCTCTGTCGACTCTATTTTAACTCACATTGCTATCAGGTGGTAATCGACTAGTCAGCCCAGCGGACGTGGGTGACCACTGACGAACAAGCCATTGACATGCCCCTTGCTTCACCCTACAATTCCGCTATGATCCGACATCCTGGACACACGCTCGTCGCCGGCCTGATTGCCTTCCTTCTGCTCGGCGCGACGCACATCGGGCTGGCTTCCTCGCCTCACCCCCCAGCCCCCTCTCCTGACGACCGCTCCGCAAAATGGTCGTCAGGAGAGGGGGAGCAACGCGCGTTAGAGAATTTCAATAGGATCGATTCCGCCGATCGCGCGGCGCTGCTCGCCAACCTTCTCCTCGACGGCGAGGTCGCGTTTTTGATCGTCCTCGATCAGCAGGCCGATTTGCGTGCCGCATCCGCCATCTCCGACAAAGCAGCCAAAGGCCGGTTCGTGTTCGACGCGCTGCGCGCGGTCGCGGCGCAGACACAACCCGGCCTGATCGATTTGCTCCGCGCGCGCGGCGCGGCTGTGCGGCCGTTCATCATCGTCAACGCGATCGGCGTGCGCGGTAATCTCCAATCGCTGATCGCCGCCGCCGAGTTTCCTCACACCGCCCGCATTGTCGCCGATACGCCCATCCGAGCCGATTTGCCTTCACCCGACAAGTCACTTCATCCTTCCGCCTTCATGCTTCAGCCTTCCGCAATCGAATGGGGCATCAACTACATCAACGCACCGGCCATCTGGTCGATGGGCTACACCGGAACCGGCATCGTCGTCGGCGGGCAGGACACCGGCGTGCTGTGGAATCACACTGCGCTGAAGAATCACTATCGCGGCTGGAACGGCGCGAGCGCCGATCACAATTTCAACTGGCACGATTCGATTCACGTCGCGCCGGGCAATCCCTGCGGCGTGAACACCTCGGCCCCGTGCGACGATAACGGCCACGGCACGCACACCGTAGGCACGATCGCCGGCGACGACGGCGCGGGCAACCAGATCGGCGTCGCGCCGGGCGTGCGGTGGATCGCGGCGAACGGGTGCTGCCCGAGCGACGACGCGTTGATCGCGTCCGGCCAGTGGTTCCTCGAGCCGACCGACC
>JBOGUH010000366.1:0-5095 GCA_050695975.1 Anaerolineae bacterium | reverse complement strand
CCCTCGGCACGCATCAATTGGCTCAGCATATCGTGCGCCAGCGGATAGACGACACCCAGCGGCGATCGGCCCGCCGATCCGCGCCGTTTCGTCGCCGCGATGTTGGCGATGATTTTCTCTTCGAACTTTTTGCCCAGACCAGGCAGTCCCGCCAGTTGACCCGCCCGCGCCTTCTTTTCAAGTTCATCGACGCTGGTCACACCGGCCTCTTGCCACAGCATCTTGACGCGCTTCGGCCCCATATCCGGAATGGTGAGCATCGCCACGACACCGGCCGGGATCTGCTTCTGCAAGCGCGCATAGAGATCGAACGCGCCGGTCTTGAGCAGCGCGTCGATCTTCTCTTCGATCGCCTGGCCGACGCCGGGAACCGATCGCAATTCGCCGGTCTGCCACAGCGCGTTGATGTCCCGATCGAGGTTGGCGATCTGCTCGGCCACGCGCCGGTAAGCGATGATCTTGAACTTATTCTCCTCGCCCTGAACATCGAGCATATCGGCGAGCGTCTCGAACGTCTTGGCAACCTCTTGATTGTTCATTTCAATATCACCTTTGGCGAACCTGGGATGAGAGGTGTATTATAAGCCGGATTTTATAACGGAGTACAATCCTGTTGCATCGCTCGCGGCGTGTCCATAACCCGCCGCTCACGCGCCGAGTCAGTGCGAAGCCTCTGCGTGGGACGGACTCGGCGCGAGCAAGAGGGAGAGCGGGTTGGGGGTGAGGCAAACGCAAACAGCCCCCGCAAAACGCGAGGGCTGCTGTGCGTTCGACACTAGTTTAGATGTTTGAGACCACGTTGCTGAAGATGTTCCCGATGGTTGGGCCGAGCAGCGCCAGAATAACGATGACGATCAAAGCCACAAGCACGAGGATCAGCGCGTACTCGACCAACCCCTGTCCGTCTTCACGAGGGAGGAACAGTCGCATCTTCAGTCACCTCCTTCCTTCCCCCTGGATGTCCCCCGTCGTAGCGCCTTATCCTGATGGTATTCTAGACTTCGAGTCTATCGCGGTCTATGCATCGCTGGTACCAAATTCAACCCAATCCGGTTGTGAAACGGTTAGAATTGCACCCATTTGCGAACGAAAGGATGGCATCCATGCCTCAAGCAGTTGGGAACGCCGCGACTTCGACATCGATCGATCCGCCGAGGGACACGCGCGTGCCGATCGCCGCGTGAGCCGGCTTGATAAAGCCAATCGCGATCGAATCGCCATTCGGGCGAACCGCCGCGCTCGTCACCTTGCCCACCGTCATGCCGTCCACACGGATGTCGCTATCGAGATCGATCGGCGCGCTCGAGCGCAGCCCGACCATTTGTTTAGCCAGCCGGTTGCGCGACTCCATCCGGGCAATGATTTCCTGGCCGATGTAGCACCCCTTCGAGAAGCTGACGTCGGCCCACAAACCAACCTCCAGCGGGATGTAGGCCTCGCTTAACTCGTGAGCAAAACGCGGCCGGCCCGATTCGATCCGCAGCACCTCCAACGCCTGCTCGCCGATCGGCGCCGCGCCGGCATCGATCGCCGCCTGCCACAGCGATGGCAGCCCGGCCGGCGAATCGGCCAGCAGGTGGAAGCCGCCTCCAGCGATGGGATCGGCCCGCGTGATCATGAGTTGATCGCCGATCAGTTGCCAGGCGTGCAAGCGCAGCCCGGCCGCATCGCTCCCGGCTATCTTCGACGCGACCTCGGCTGCCTGTGCGCCGTAGACCGACATCATGCCCAACTCGCCTGACGCATCACGCACCTGCACGTCGTCGTTGAAAAAGATGTACTTCCTGAGCCAGGCGGCGACGGTTGTCTGCGCGCCGCGTGACGTGAGCATCAGTAGATCGGCCTCGCGCAGGTAAACGATGGCCCGATCGATGATACGCGCGTTCGGCGTCGTCAAGACCGTCGCCGCGCCCTGTCCGGGGTTGAGCGAATTCATATCGTTCGTCGACATCCGGTGAAGAAAATCGACGCGCGTCGATCCGGTCAGCCGCAAGCGGCCCAGCGGCGACGAATCGTAGATCACCGCCCCGTGATGCGCCGCCGTGTACTCAGCCTCCACAGACGTAAACACGTCCGGTACGTGCCATCCGTCCACGTCCACCATGCGCGCGCCCGCCTTCTCGTGAATCTCGAACAAAGCGCTCTTCATCTCTTCGATACCTCTGCTTCATACGTTAGCACGTTGCACGTTTGCACGTTACGCGTTGCCACGTGAACCATCTGTTTATCCGTTGCCCATCCGTTGCGTTTCCCGCCACGCCCGAATGTCCGCCGCGTGCTCTCGATAATGCTCGAACGAATCGCCGGCCACCATTCGACTCAGCGGCTCGCCTCTCATCCATTCATATTTCTTCGGATCGATCAGCGCCTTTTCCGGAAACGTCTCCAGCCGATTCAACAACGCCAGATGAACATCATGCAGGTCTTCGAGTATCCGTTCAAGCGGTCGATCCTTTTGTTCGTGGTAGAACTGCGCGTTGAGCTGGTCCACCTGCTCATCCGAATCGACTACATCGGGCGCAAAACCGCGTTCGGCCTTGAACAGCGCCGTGACCAAGCGCGACTCCCACACCGCGATATGCGCCAACAGGTCCTTGACGGTCCAGCTCCCGGCTATGGGCATTTCCGTCATCTGCTCATCGTTCAAGTCGGCGATCACCGCCTGCAGCGTCTCCCACTCACGTTCAAGATTGGCGATCACTTCATCCTTCGTCATGTGACCTCCCCAGAAGACCCCGCCATGCGCTTATCCGTCTGCATCCGTTGCTCATCTGCCGCTTCGCGCATCGCCAGCAGCACGCCCAGTAGAATCAGGGATGTGCCTGCCAAGAACGACCAGCCCAGTGCTTCGCGCAAAAACATCGCGCTCAGCAGCGTGCCGACGACGGGCTGCGCGAAGAAGAACAGCGAGGCCGTCGCCGCATCGAGCAGCTCGAAGCTCTTATTCCACAGGTATAGCGCGATCGCGGTCGAGCCGATGCCAACATACAGGATTCCGGCGATCACCGCCGGCGTCATCACGCCGATCGACTGCGTTTGCAATTCGACCAATGCGAGCGGCGCGACGATCGGGATGCCGGCGGCCGCCACGCCCAGTGTGACTGCCAGCGTGGAGTAGCGCCGCGTGGCGCGCCGGGCTAGAACCGTATACAGCGCCCACGCCACCGCGGCGACGATCAGCAGCAAGTTGCCCAGAAGCGGATCACGCGCCTGTTGGGTTACCCGCTGGCCGCCGGCCAGCGCGACGATCAGCACGCCGATCGTCGCCAGCACCAGCCCGGCCAGCTGGGGCAGCGACGGAGCCTCGCGCAGCAGCGGCCACGCGAACAGAATGATAAATGCCGGCGTGGCGCTCGTGATGACGGCCCCGGCTGCCGCGGTCGACAGCTGGGTGCCGCCAAACTGCGCCAGCAGCGACACGCCGATCCCGACGAAAGCGATCACCGCAACGTCACGCAGGTCGCGCCGGGCAATCCACCTTTCGCGACGAACCTGGAACACGCCCAGCAAAACCACCAGCGCCAAAGCGACACGCAGCACCAGCAGCGTTGCCGGCGGCACGACTTCCAACACAACCTCGGTGACCACGTACATGCCGCCCCAGATCGCCGCGGCCGTGCAGGCGCATGCCGCGCCAAGCAGTCGTCGATTCATGTGTGAAGTGTAGCGTCGAGACCGCGGAGTGTCAAGCGCTCTTTGGTTCAACTGATTTGTGTGCAATCATCAGCGAGCTCGCCTTGACAATCCTCGGCAGAACGCCTATGATCGCCGCCAGTCCACAGGGAGCGAAACAGAGAAGAGAATGGAGCACGCATCCGCACCCACCCACGCGCTGCACGCCGACACAAATACCGGCATCGACAGTCGCAAGATCGCCATCTGGCTGTTTCTCGGCTCGGAAGTGATGTTCTTTTCCGCGCTGATCGGCGCCTACCTGCTCACCCGCGCCAACGCTGCCAAGCCTGCAGAGGTGTTCGACATCGAGACGATCCAGCTGATCACCTTCAACACCTTTCTACTCATCGTCAGCAGCCTGACGATGGTGCTCTCGCTTGGCTTCATCCGTCGCGGCAGTCAGGTGGGCATGCGGATTGCGCTCCTGGCGACCATCTTATTGGGCACGACCTTCGTCACGATCCAGGCCTTCGAGTACAGGAACTTGTTCAACAAGGGCTTGACGATGAACGGCGACCCGTTCATTTTCGGCTCGACGTTCTACCTGCTGACTGGCTTCCACGGGATGCACGTCATGGGCGGCGTAATCTGGAATTTCTTCGTGTGGCTCAAGGCGATGCGCGGCGGTTTCACGCAAGATAATAACAGCGGCGTCGAACTGGCCGGCCTGTATTGGCACTTCGTCGACCTGGTCTGGATCGTCCTGTTCACGATCATTTACCTGCTTTAACGGGAAGACACCATGCACACAACTCACTCATCGAACCTGGGAAAGTACATCGCCGTGTTCGTCGGACTGGCGGTGTTGACGGGAATTGAGGTGGCCGTCGCCGTAGTGATCCGGATCGACAATCCAGTGTTAATCCTGCTGGCGCTGGCGGCCGCCAAAGCCGCGCTCGTCGCCATGTTCTTCATGCACCTGCGCGACGACACCAAGTGGTTCAGCGCCATCTTCATCTTCCCGATGCTGCTCGCCAGTCTGTTGATCTTCTGGGTGGTCTTTCCAAGCGGTGGTTGACACCACCCCAAGAAACGTGACGCGGGGCTGAGTTCTCACTCAGCCCCGCGTTTTTCGTCACCGGAGGTTGGCAATTGGCCGGAGTGCAGCATTAGAATAGCGTGAAGTCCGGCGGCAAGAACTGAAGCATGAGGAGCACGATTGCGCCGATCGCTACCACGGCCAACGCCAGCCACACCAGCTTCTGCCTCAGCGTCAATTCCTGTTCGGACGCGGCTTCAGTAACGACAGCGGGCGTGGCAGCCGCGGCCGTCTTTCTGACAGACGCCGGGGCGCTGGCGGCAACATCCGTTGGAACGATTCTGCTTAACCAGCGGACTAACACAGCCATACCCACCGCGGCAAACGGCGTGCCACCGGCAATCAGCAGCACGATGAGCACCAAGTCGACCTGGATGGGTC
>JBOGUH010000365.1:0-6493 GCA_050695975.1 Anaerolineae bacterium | reverse complement strand
GTCCCGGTCAGGGCGGCAGCATGCTGGCGGGCCTGCTGGGCCGCACCATCGCCAGCCCAGACTCGGTCAACGCCGTCTCCTTGGTCATCACCAACGACGACGCCACCTACCTGCTCAAGCGCCCGGTCGATTTCCCGCCGACCGAGATCCCCGCCCTGATTCGCCTCGGCCGGGAAGGCCGCCTGCTTGAACTGTATCGCCGCAGTCGGGTCAAGATCGCCGACGGACGCTGTGCGCCACCTGTCGAACCCGGCTACAACTTCAACATCAACAAGTGGTCGTTGTACGCCAAAGGCGGTACCTACTTCATCCCGATCGAGTCGATGACCGGCGCGTACATCAACGTGCTGCTCGAAGCGTTCGACCCGACGATGGGGCTGTTCGGCCTAGACGAGCGCAGCTTCTTCCGGCCGGCGGGCATCGGCAAATTCGCCAAGAGCAGAGGCGGCAGGCTGGACGACGACCTGACCGGCGGGCGGGTATTCACCGTGCAGGCCATCGAGATGGCGCTGGCCGAATCGGTGGCCGTGGAGCAGGGCATGCTGCTGCAGAACCTGGGGCTGATGGCGCAGGCCATGGGGCTGGGCGGCTTTGCGAACTATGCGCGTCACGAGTATAGCTGGTTCGAGGCGCTCGGCTTCCGCATGGGCCAACTGCCCGGCAGCCGCTACGTCGGCGCGCCGCACATCCTGTCCTTCATCCTGGGGCTGCTGGGGCGCGATCAGCCCTACCCCTACCCGCTTGGTCTGGAGCGCGACGGGGAAGTATGGCTCAAGCCATACTGCCCGCCCTATTATCCGTCGATGAAGGCGGCCGTCGAAGCCTTCGTCGAGTACAAGTTCGGGCCGCAGGGGGTGTATCGGGACAGGCGGGCTGCCACCGATTGGAAACACCCCGACGCCGTGCGATCCCAGATCGCGCCGCCCAGTCAGTCCGCGATCGACGCGACGATCGCCTACTGCGAGTACCTCTACAATCGCTACGGCCGCTTCCCGGTCTATAGCGCGCCGTTCCGTACGGTCATCGGTTATCAGGCCACGCACGTCGATGTTGAGTTTTACGATCGATTCTACCGGCCGGAGGCGCTGACCGAGACGCAGCGCCAGCATCAGGCGCTGTGGCACGCATAGGCACGCGCGCAAGCCAACTCGGCGAACACACAACACTCAGTCGTCAAGATGAAATTCGTCGAAGATGGAATCACTCGGCGCATACCTTCCCACCGACAGGCGTCTGGCGCTGGCCCGGGGTGAAACTATTCCCGACCGGGGCGCAGGCGCCGTTTTGTTCGCCGACATCTCCGGTTTCACTGCGCTGTCGGCCGCGCTGGTTCAGGAGCTCGGACCGAAGCGCGGCGCGGAAGAGATCATCCGCCAGCTGAACCGCGTGTTCGGCGCAGTGATCGAGGAGGTCGACCGCTACGCGGGCAGCGTGATCAACTTCAGCGGCGACGCGATCACCTGCTGGCTGGAAGGTGACGACGGGCTGCGCGCCACTGCCTGCGCACTGGTCATGCAGCGCGCCATGCGCCCCTTCGCCGTGGTGCGCACGCCGGGCGGCGCGCCGATCGAGCTGGCCATCAAGGTCAGCGCCGTCACCGGCCCGGTGCGCCGCTTCGTCATCGGCGACCCCCGGTATCAAATGATGAAAGTGCTGGCCGGGCACACGCTGTTCCGCTTCGCCGTAGCCGACCATCTCGTCCACAAAGGCGAAGTGCTGGTGGAGGCCGGCATGGTCGATCGCTACGGCGAGCGCCTGAGCGTAGCCGAATGGCGCGAAGACCCGGGTCGAGGCGAGCGCTTCGCCGTCGTCACCGCGCTGAAGGGCGACGTGCCGCACACGCCGTGGCCCGACACGCAGATTGACGACGAGACCGCCCGCGCCTGGCTGATCGCGCCGGTGTACGAGCGCCTGCGTGGCGGGCAGGAGCGCTTCCTGGCCGAGCTGCGCTCGGCCGTGGCCGTGTTCGTCGAATTCAGCGGAATCGACTACGACGGCGACGACGAGGCGGGCGCGAAGCTCGACGCCTACGTGCGCTGGGTGCAGCATAGGGTGGCCCGCTACGACGGGCAACTGCTGCAGGTGAGCATCGGCGACAAGGGCAGCTACCTGTACGTCGCGTTCGGTGCGCCTATCGCCCACGAGGACGACGTCGAACGAGCCGTGGCGATCGCGCTCGAACTGAATCGCGTGCCGCCGGAGCTGAACTACATCCGCGACGTGCGCATCGGGCTGAGCCAGGGGCAAATGCGCACCGGCGCATTCGGTGGGACGACGCGGCGCGTCTACGGTGTGCTGGGCAGCGACGCCAACATCGCCTGCCGCCTGATGCAGCGGGCCGAGCCTGGACAGATCCTGGCCTCCGAGCGCATCGCGCGCGCCGTCGACGGTTTCGACATCCAGCCCGCCGGGCGTGCATCACTGAAGGGCGTCGCCCAACCGCTGTCGATCTTCGAAGTGCGCGGCAGGCGACGCGCGCCGGCGGCCGTGCGAGACACGAGCGCGCCGATGGTGGGTCGCGAGCCAGAGCGCCGTGTCCTGGTCGCGTGCCTGGAGACGCTGATCGATCGGCGCGCAGGCAGCCTGGTGCTCATCGAAGCCGAAGCCGGAATGGGCAAGTCGCGCCTGGTGGCCGACCTGATGGAGCAGGCGGGCGAGCGCGGCATCCGAATGCTGTTCGGCGCGGCCGACGCCATCGAACGCGCCACGCCGTACTTCGCCTGGCGCGGCATCCTCAATCGTGGGCTGGGCCTGGTGAGCATCGCCGACGCCGAATCACGCCGCGCCAAAGTGTCGGAGGCCCTATCGAAGCTTCCGCGTTTTGAGAACTGGTCACCACTGCTGAGCGACGTTTTGCAGCTCGAGCTGGCCGACAACGAGACGACGGGGCAAATGGTCGGCCAGGTGCGCGCCGACAATCTGCAGGAGCTCCTGCTGGCATTGCTGGCGGCGGCGCTGGGCGACAACCCGACCCGGCCGCCGACACTGCTGATCCTCGAAGACGCGCACTGGCTCGACTCGTCCTCGTGGACACTGCTACGCAAAGTCGTGGAGACGCTGCTGCCGCTGGCGGTTGCCATCGCCACCCGGCCATTGTCCCAGCCTGTACCGGTCGCTTATCAACGCCTGGCCGAGCGGGCCGATTGCCGCCGCCTCATTCTCGACACGCTCTCCCAGACCAACATCGAATCGCTCATCAGTCGCAGGCTCGGCGTGAGCGGCCTGCCCGAGCCGATGCGCGACTTGATCCGCGACAAGGCCGAAGGCCACCCTTTCTTCAGTGAAGAGCTGGCTTTCGCTCTGCGCGACGCGGGGCTGCTTCAGATCGCCAACGGCGAATGCCGCCTCGCGCCCGGCGTCGGCGATCTGCGCGCGCTGGACTTCCCCACCACGATTCAGGGCGTCATCACCAGTCGCATTGACCGCCTGTCGCCGCAGCCGCAGCTGGCGCTGAAAGTCGCCAGCATCATCGGGCGCGCCTTCGCCTACCGCATCCTGCACGACATTCACCCGGTCGACGCCGATCGCGCACGCTTGCCGGAATTCCTGAGCCACCTGGCGCGACTCGACATCACCCGCTTAGACGCGCCGGAGCCGGATCTGGCTTACGTGTTCAAGCACATCATCACGCAGGAAGTCGCGTACAGCCTGATGCTCTTCCAGCAGCGACGCGAGCTGCATCGCGCCGCGGCAGAATGGTACGAGCGCACTTACGCCGACGATCTCGCGCCCTCCTATGCGTTGCTTGCGCATCACTGGAAGCAGGCGGTCGAGGAAGAAAACGCCGCGTCCATCGCGCGCTTCAAAGCGATTGATTACCTCGACAAGGCCGGCGAGCAAGCCTTGCGCAGCAGCGCCTACAAGGAGGCCATCGACTTCTTCGAGCAGGCCTTCGCGCTCGAAGGGACTATGCCAGCGCAAGCCGACGCAGACCGCGATTTGCGATCCGCAGGGATCGCGTTGCGCGACCTGCGGCGACGCGCGCATCGTTATCTGAAACTGGGCGAAGCCCAGCGCAGTTGGGGCAGGATGGCGGAGTACCGCAGATGCTTCGAGCAGGCAGCCGCTCTGTACGGCTATCCCGTGCCGAATTCGACGCGCAAGGTGATGGCGGGCATCCTGAGGCAGGTCGCCCGGCAGATATTGCATCGGCTGCGATCGGGTCGCTACGTGGGGCGCGCGCCGGAGGCCGATAAAGCAAGCCTGCTGGACGTGGCGCTGGTCTATCAGCTATTGTCCGAGATCTTCTACTTCACGAATGAAGGTCTGCTCAACCTGTATTCGTCGCTGCTCACCTTGAACCTGAGCGAGCAAGCCGGCACGTCGCGCGAGCTGGCCGAAGCTTACTCGGTGATGTGCATCCTCACCGGATCGCTCGGTTTCGGCAAGCAGGCCGAAGCATATTACAGGCGCGCGCTGCAGACGGCGCGCGACACACGCCAGGATCTGGTGCGGGCGCACGTGACCATGTTAAGCAGCCTGTACCGCCTCGAAACGGCAGACTGGGCCAGGGCGCAGGCCGACCTGCCTCGGGCTATCGAGACGCTGGATCGATTGGGCGACCGGCGCTACTGGGGCGACTGCATGACCATGCTGGCCAGCGCGGCGGCCTTCACCGGCGACTTCGAGCGGGCCAACACACTGTTCGTCGAGATCGCCGGGCCGCGCAGCGGCAGTCTGATCCATCGCACCACGGCGGCCGTGTGGCAGGGACGCGTGGCCATCCTGCAGGGGCAATTGGACAAGGCCGTGACACTGCTGAACTCGGCCCTGGAACTGACGGCGGATAGCAGCGATCCGCTGACGATGGTCTACGCGCAAATCCACGCCTGGTCCTTCCTGGCCGCCGCCTACATCCGGCAGGGGAAGATCGATCTGGCGCTGAGCGCTGCGGAAACTGCGTCGCAGATCATCGCCCGTCAGAAAGCGGGCGCGGCGCAGCTAAACCTGGCCTTCGTCCATATTGCCGAGGCTTATCTAGGGGCGTGGGAAGCCGGGTTGAATCGACCCGGCGCGGACGTCCGCAAGTTCTCGGACAAAGCGCGCCACTTGTGCCGCGCCATGCGCATGACGCGCTATGCAGCCACGGTGCGCGCCTTGCGCTGCCGGGGCCTGTACGACTGGCTGGCGGGCAAACACTCGAAAGCGATGAAGATGTGGCAGGACAGCCTGACCCGGGCGCAGGAGCTCAACATGCCGCACGAGGAAGCGCAGGCGCGCTACGAGGTCGGACGGCATTTGCCCGAAACCGATCCAATGCGCGCAGAGCATCTGGCGCGCGCGCGAGAACTCTTCGCAAAGATGGGCGCGAAGTACGACCTGGCCCTTGTCGAAGCGGCGCTCAACACATGATTGCGAGGGAACCCGACCATGCACGCTTACACGATCACCGAAGTGATCGACGGCCTGGACGACATCATCGCCAGCGCGCACGCGCGCAAAAGCCGCATCGGCTACTTCGCCTGCTTGTACCGGCTGGTCACCGAGGCGGTGAAACGCGGATCGGAACAGGGCAAGTTCGACGACCCCACGCGCATGGGTCGGGTGGATGTGGCCTTCGCCAATCGCTACTTCGACGCGATCGACCATCACGTACGCGGCGAGCCGGCCACGCGCAGCTGGCAGGTCGCCTTCGACGCCACGGCGCAGTGGCGGCCGATCGTGCTGCAGCACCTGCTCATCGCCATGAACGCGCACATCAACCTCGACCTGGGGATCGCGGTGGCTCGCGTCTGTTCGGGCGAACAGCTGCAGGCCTTTCGCGACGATTTTCAGAGGATGAACGCTGTGTTAGCTGCGCTGGTGGATACAGTGGAAGACGAACTGAGGAACATCTGGCCGGTGCTGCACGTGGTACACAGCTTGCTGCGCGGCGAGGACGACGCCATCATGAGCTTCAGCATGAAGGAAGCGCGGGCGCTGGCCTGGGACACGGCGCAGAAGCTGGCGCCGTTAAGCCACGCGGAGCAGGAGGCCGAAATCGACCAACTGGATCGGGCCGTGGCCGAACTGGGCCATCTCGTGTGGAAGCCGAGCTTTCCGCTCAACATCCCCGTGATCCTGCTGCGCGCGCTTCAGCGCGAGAAGAGCGTGCCGAGCGTCATCGACATCCTGCTCGATCCGCGCTTTCGACGCGCGCTCCACCAGCGGCTGGCCCGCGACCCGCATCTCGGCATCGATCTGCTGAATCTGTGACGCGCGACCCTCACCAGCGCGTCCACGGACTGATCCCGAGCGCCCGGCTCTTGCGATAGACGAGGCTCACATACGTCAGGTCGAAGACGAACATCCCCGCGCACAGGATCGGAACGAGCACGTTCCCCTGCAAGTTCGGCAACTGGAAGATGACGGAGCCCAGCGACGCCGCGCCGGTGCCCAGCCACTTGGCCAGCGCGATGTACAGCGATTGGCCGCGCAGGTCGCTGCGACTGATCACCATGCCGACGAACAGGATCGACCCCATCAGGTTGCCGGCGTAACCCGAATACACGCT
>JBOGUH010000364.1:0-5847 GCA_050695975.1 Anaerolineae bacterium | reverse complement strand
TGCAGCACGCCGACGATCGTGTCATCAATGTGCAGTGGGACGCCGATCAGCGAGGCGATGTCGCGATCGTTCCAGGCTTTGCTCAAGAAGCGCTTGTCGGCCTGCGCGTTGGCCAGGAAGATCGGCTTGTCTTCGCGCGCGACCCAGCCCACGATGCCCTCGCCCCACTCGAAGGTGACCGCGCCATTCGACGGCGCGGCGTTTCCGAGCCGATCCGGCGCGCCTTCAGCCGGCTTGCTTCCGGCGGCAGCGATGGAATCCCATTCGCCGCGCAGCACCAGGCGGCGCTGCCGGGCATCGAGGACGTAGATCGAACAGCGATCCCCTTGCACGGCGCGGGCGACCTCGTAGGCCAGGCGGCTCAGTACGTCTTTTAGATCGAGTGAGGTGATCGCGCGGCCGGATCGGATCAGGGCAGTCATCTCGCGCAAGCGCGTCTGCGCGTCTTCCGCCCGGCGCTCCCGTTCGCGCACGATGGCCGCCAGCCGAACCTGCGACTGCTGGAGCGTGGCCGACATCTCGTTGAATTCCTGCGCCAGGAATTCGAGTTCGTCGCCGGTGTCGACATGGATGCGGTAGTTCAAATCGCCGCCGGCGAGCGCGGCCGCGCCTTTGCGCAGCGCGTCGATCGGGCGCGCGATGCGCTGCCGGATGAACAATCCCATCGTCAGGATGGCAATGAGCGTCGCGACCGACAGGCCCAGACCGATCAGCCCGAAGGTATTCGCCTGGGCGTGCGCGTCGCTGATCGGCTGCTCGACGATCACGCTCCAGCGGCTATCCCCGACATCGACCGGCAGATAGTAGGCCAGCACCGGCACGGCTTCCAGGCCGGTCGGGTACTGGCGCGCAGCCGGCAGCGCGGCCGCGGCCTGCCGGGCCTCCGCGACCTGCGGCAGATCGTCCACCAGCGGATCGGCGCGGAGACGCGGCACATCGTGATAGGCCAGCAAGTTGCCTTGGGCATCGATGACGTAGACGTAGCCCCGTTCGCCGACGACTGCGGTGTTGACGAGCGACCACATGGTGCTCAGATCGATCTCAGCTCGCAGGATGGCCAGAACGCGCCCCATTTCGTCGCCTATCGGCAGGGCGATATCCAGGAATGGCACCCCGAACTCCGAGTTGTAAACCGGTCCGAAGTACACCTGGCCGACGCGCGCCGCTTCAAACGCCGGGTCGCCCCTCAGATTCAAGAAGTCGCTAGGACGCGGCCGGCGCTGGATAGCCTTCACGCGCTCAAGGCCATCCAGTCCGGCGACGGATAACTGGTAGATCGACGAGTCGAGCTTGGAGACGGTAGACTTCAACAGCAGGCGCTGCGCTTCTTCATCTTCGATGATCAGGGGGAGCACCTCGACCAACGAGGCGACCTCGTCGCGGAACACGCGCACGTACTGGTCGAGCTGCGCCGCCACGCGCTGGGCAACTTCGCGCTGGAGCGCAGCCACCTGGCGGCGCTGCGTGTCGGCGCTGATCATCGCGATCAGAGCGACGACGGCCAGCGACACGATCGCGCCGACGATGAACGGCCCCCACAGCCGCACACCGATCCGACCTATTGACTGACGAACACGAACTCTGTTGATCATTCAGCTGCCCGGCTATGATTGGAATTGGGCGACAAGGGTCTGAAACAAATTCGGATAATCTGGCACGATCAGATCGGGAGGCTTGATATTAATAAGCCCTTGGGCCTGCATTCTTGATAGCACCTGAGTGACAGTTTCACTTTTCGTTCCGAGCATGAGCACATTCTTGGCCAGGTCCAAATTCATACGCATCGTCTTACCGTCAAAACTACCTGTCTGAGCCGCCAGACCGAGCAATCGCAATGCAATTCGTTCAGATTCGGAGTAGCGGCTAGCCAGTTGCTCGGTGTAGGCAGTAAAGTCGCGCGTGCGCAAAGATAAAGCTCTCATGAAACCAATGGAGATCGTAGGCTCAATCTTCACAGCCTCGAAGAACCATTGGCGATCGATGATTAACACCTTCGTTCGAACTATCGCTCGAGCACTGGCGGAGCGTGGCTCAGCATCGAGGAGCGCCATTTCGCCGAGAAACTCGCCTGTAACAAAAATTTTCACCTCAAACATACTGGTTGCTTCGCCGCCTTTATAGACAAAGACTTGCCCATCCTCGATGATGTATAGATCACTCCCAGTATCCCCCTCCCGAAATATGGTTTCATCTGGCTCAAAGATACGCCTTCTGGCCTTGGAGATGAGTAGTTCAATCTGTCTATCAGAGAGAGAAGTTGCGGCCTGTAGAGCGCGCAATGACTCAAGGGGTAGATGTATAGCCCCTTCTTGTGTGAACATGCCTAGGCCGCGAGCATAATCTTGCTCGGTGTTAAGTATCTCTAACAATTCTCGACCGGCTTGTGTCTGCTTAAGTTCTACAAACCCAATTTGCCTTATGTCATCTATAAGGTCTTTCTCAGCCTGTTCGATTCCTGCGATCAGCAGGCTCAATGCCTGCCTACGAATCCGATAGGTGGCAACAAGGCCAAGGGTGAGACTTATTAGGGCAATTAGCCCAAATATAGACAAGAATGATAGGTTATTCATTGCTTAGCCTCTCTTCCAACCGTTTGACGGCTGCTCTTAATGCGGCCATCTCATTGTCTCTGTCTTTACGTTCCATCTCCAATTGATGCTGCAAAAGCAATTCGCGTTGCTTGGCAATCAAATTGAGCTTGTGCTGATATTTTAGTTCGTCACGCTTCAAGAACAACGAAAACACAGCGTTGAAAGGTATAGTGATGAATCCGCCAAATAGTCCCATTAGACCGCTCAATAAGAGATTTATGGTAGATTCAGGTAACGGCTGCATCACTAACGCACTCCTACTTGAAGCGACATAATCACTAGCCTGCTGAACGCTGCGCTTGGCGCGTGCTCCCTGCACTGGAGGGTGAATTACGGCTTCCGGGCTGAAGCCCTCACGGACCTGGGCTTAATAGACGCACGAAGATGAACTTCCTGCCTTCGACGCGATTACCGCTGACCGTGATCAGCGTCGTATCGCCATTCCGATCGAAACTGAACAAGCCGCCGGTGCCAGGGAAATCGCGCGTCGCACCGATCGCTTCCAAGATGGCTTTGCGATCTTTCGCCTCGGCGCGCTCGATCGCCGCCAAGACGACGCGAGCGGCGTCGTAGCCAAACTGGGCAAAGGATTCCGGCTCCTCGCCGTATTCGGCTTTGTAGCCATTGTAAAAATCCTCACCGATACCAGCGGGCAGCTGGTCCGGTGGCGTGCCCACCAGCGTGCCCAACACACCCTCGGCTGCGGGTCCTGCCTGCCTAACGAACTGCGAATCGGCTGCGCCGTCAGGCACCATGAAGTCCGCGCCGATGCTCATCTCCCGCATTTGCTTGATGACCAGTGGCGCGCCATTCTCGGTATAGCCACCCAGAAACACGAGCTCAGGCCCGGCCTCGGCGATGCGACGCAGCACTGGGCTGAAGTCGGTCGCGGTCTTGTCGATCGTCTCGCGGCCCAACACCTCGATCCCGACGTCGATCGCTTTCTCTTCAAATAGATCGGCAATGCCAGCGCCGTAGACTTCGCCATCGTCCAGGACGTACACCGACCGATACCCCAGTTGACGCGCCCAGACCGCAGCCGCCGGCCCTTGCACATCGTCCGTGGGGCAGGTGCGGAAGTAGTTTCGGCGGCCGGTCGGGTAAAACTGACCAGGCCAGCCTGGCTGGAAACCTACCTTGGTCAACCCGGGCGCGGTGTTGCTCGGACTGATCTGCGCCAAGCCGCCGCGGTTAGTGATCGGGATGCTCACCAATGCCGCGCCGGAGTCCATCGGGCCGATATACGCCATCACGTCCGGGTCGGCAACGGCTTCGTGCGCATTGGCCTCTTCGCGGGCGGCATCCCACTGGCCGGAGTTGAGACTGTCTGTCCGGTAGACCGGAACGATCTGGAAGTCACTGACGCGCGAACCCTCTTGCTTCAAGGCCAGTTCGACACCCTTGCGGATCGATTCGCCTTGCCGGGACTGGAACGGAAGCGATACATAGATCTTGATCGGGCCACCGGAGGTCGGGCCGCAGGCCGGCAGCGCTAGCGCGGCGAGGGAAAGCAGTAGTGTGAGGAGGGAAGAGTGGCGTCGAGCAAACATCGATGAAACTCAAACGTTCACGAAGTATTGGCGCAGTCCAGGCGGCGCGCGTCTGCGGCGGCCTCGGTGATCTCGCGGATGTCGGTGAACTGCTGTGTATCGGATGCGATCAGTCCCACGCACGTCTTCATCAGCGGCGCCTGGTGGTCCCGGCCGTCCGTGTCTTTGATGATGATATAGCCGCGGTCGCGATCGATGAACGAATAGTGCGACAGGATGCCGTTGGCAAACTTGGTCTTGAGCGCGTCGGCCAGCGGCTTGCCGCGATCGGTTTTGGTGATGATCATGAACTTGTCGCCGCCGACGTGGCCGATGTAGTCGTCGGGGGTGCCCATCGCGTCGACCGTCTCGCTCAACAGCAGCGCGACGAAGCGCAGCACGTCGTCGCCGGCCAGAAAGCCGTAGGCGTTGTTGAAGTCATCCAGCCCGTCGATGCCGATGTACAGCAGGCTCCAATCCGGCTTGCGCATGAGCAGGCGCAGCTGTTCTTCGTTGAGCCGGCCGGAGGGCAGGCCGGTCGTCGGGTTGGTCAGGCTCTCACGCTCGGCGCGGCGCATTGCGTTCTGCACGCGCAGGCGCAGCTCTTCGATGTCGAACGGTTTGGTAATGTAATCGTCTGCGCCGAGTTCCAGCCCGGCGATGCGGTCGCTGCGTTCGTCCTTCTGGGTGAGGAAGATAATCGGGATGTGGCTGGTGCGCAGATTGGTGCGCAGCTGCTGGCACACCCCGTAACCGTCAATATCGGGTAGCAGGATATCCAACACAATCACGTGCGGGAGCTGCTGGCGGGTGCGATCGAGCGCCTCGCCGCCACGGCCGGCGACCACCACCTCGTATCCTTGTGAGGTGAAGTAAATGCGCAGCATGTTGGAGATGTCGAAATCGTCTTCGACGACCAGGATACGCCCTTTACCCATGATTCCCTCCGTCGATAGTCTGATGGTCTGATAGTCTTGTAGCCCGATAGTCTTATGCTGACTGCTTGACTACGCGACTACTCGACTAGCGACTACACGACTACGCGACCAAAGGCTCGGCGCTTAATAGATTCGATTTGCTCGTCGGTCACCGCGCGCTCGAAAGAGCGGAACCCACCCAGTTTGAAGCCGTGGCGGCGCGCGATGTCGTCGATCGCTTCCACCTGCGAAACGGTCAGGTCTTTGCCCAGCGTGTATGACTCGTAGCGTTCCTCCATCGCCAGCGCCATCGTCTCGGCCATGCAGGCGAACGCCATTTTGAAAGGGAGGCCGAAGTCGAAATGAAAGTCCACGTTGCCGGGCACTTCGACCATGCCGCCCTCGATCACCAGCACATCGTCGCGTTCTTCGACGACTTTCTTCGATACGTCGCGTGGGCGGGCGACATCGCACACTACCGCGCCCGGCTTCAGGTGGTACGCCTGGATAATCGCCTCGCCGGCCGCCGAGACGGCGAGGATCACGTCGGCATGCCGGATGGCGGCCACCTCGGTACTGACCTGGACTTCCGCGCCGACGGCTTGCACCCGGGCCTTGACCCGCGCGAGCTGATCGAGCCGCCTGCCGATCAGAATCAACTGCGCCGTGTGGCGCGCCAGCAGTTCGGCGCTCACTGAGCCGATCGCGCCCGTCGCGCCGACAATGGCCACCGTCGCGTTGCTCAGATCGATGTCCATCCGGCGGGCGGCTTCGCAAACCGCCTGATAGGCGACCGCCACGGTGTACGAA
>JBOGUH010000363.1:0-3594 GCA_050695975.1 Anaerolineae bacterium | reverse complement strand
GTGCTGTACGGCTACACCCTCGTTGCGCCACGAGAACACCGCGAGCAAGTGACGGGTGACTTTACGATCGACGAATACCTCGCTCTGCAAAGGCGGGTTTACCGCGTGGCCGAAGCGCTGCGGCAAGAGGTTCCCACCGAGCGGATGTACATTCTCTCGCTCGGCAGCCAGCAGGGGAATCGACACGTGCATTGGCACATCGCGCCGCTGCCGCCTGGCGTGCCGTATCGAGAACAGCAACTGGAAGCCCTGGGCATCGAAAAAGGCGTTCTGAAAATTTCGGATGACGAGATGTCCTCTCTGGCTGTGAGGATTCGGCAGAGGATGGAGAGACAAGCGCCTGGTGAGGTGGCGTTTGATGAGCGTTGAATGCGCGCTCACGCCCGGAATTCGAGCCGTCGAACGAGACCATCGTCGTGTTGATCCCAATTGGGAAACCGCTGAAATGGTGGCGGATGGCTCAAGATCAACGGTGTGTTCACTTCCAAGCGAGCGGCGCGTATAAGGGACATACGGCGATCGGGATCGGCTATGTCGATCGGGTGTTCCGCAAGCTGTATCACTCGCGGTATGCGAATCCGCCTGTGACTTACGACTTCCTGACGTATTTTGAGTTCCATACCACCCACCGCCTTGATTTTGAAATGCTGCTGCATGAGTTGCGCGACACCACCCGAAATCCTGAATGGAGCCATATCGAGCTTGAGTACGAGATCTGGATGACGAAGATCGGTTAACTCTGAAGCGGACAGCATCGCTCGGCCTTCGCGGGAAGATGGCACAGGCGATGGAAAGGAAGACCCACTATGCCAGATCGCCGAACCCCCCTCTACGCCGTCCACATGCGCGCGGGCGCGAAGATGATCAAAGGCGGCGGCGACTTCATGTTCCCCGCCCTTTACACTTCCGTCTAGGAAGAGCATGTCAACATGAGCACGACCGTCGGCATGCAGGACCTGTCGACGACGGGCGAGGCCGGCATCAGGGGGCCAGACGCGGTCGGTTGTGGCGTTTCGAAGAAACGCGACCGCGCGCTGTTGCCACGTGATGCGCGCGGCGCGATCAGGGTGTGGAAATCAGGAGGTCTGTGTCAGGTGAGATGATAACCAACAGGAGTCATTCCCATGAGCACATTCCCTAAGCAAGCGAACGTCGTCGTGATCGGCGCGGGCATTGTCGGCAACAGCATGGCTTACCATCTGGCCCGGCTGGGCTGGGAGGACATCGTGCTGATTGACAAAGGCCCGATGCCCAACCCCGGCGGCTCCACGGGACACGCCTCAAACTTCCTCTATCCCGTGGACCATTCCAAGGAGATGACCCGGTTCACCCAGGACAGCATCCGCCAGTACCAGGAACTGGGCGTGTTCACGCAGTGCGGCGGCCTCGAGGTCGCGCGCACCCCGGCCCGGGCCGATGAGATCAAGCGCCGCCTCGCCTCGGCCAAGTCATGGGGTGAAGACGCCGAACTCCTCTCGCCCGCCGAAGTCAGGAAACTCGTGCCGTACCTCAACGAGAAGATTATCCTCGGCGCGTTCCACTGCCCCGGCGTGGGCGCCGTGGACTCGCTGCGCGGCGGCACGCTGATGCGCGAGCACGCGCAGCAGATGGGCGCGCTCACCGTGCTCGCCAGTACCGAGGTCACCGGCATCGACGTCGACGCGGCGCGCAGGCGCGTGACCGGCGTGCGCACCAACAAGGGCGACATCCGGGCCGAGATCGTCGTGATCTCGTGCGGTGTGTGGAGCCCCCGCCTGGCGCGCATGGCCGGCGCCTCGATCCCGCTCACGCCTGCTATCCACCAGATGATCAGCGTCGGCCCTGTGCCTCTCTTCGCCGACACAGTGGGAGAGATCAAATACCCGATCGTCCGCGACGTGGACTTCAACATGTACGAGCGCCAGCACGGGAGCGACATGGAAGTCGGCTCATACGATCATCGCCCGATCCTGTGGGAGCCTGACGACATCCCCTCCATCGAGCAGGCGAAACTCTCGCCGACCGAACTGCCGTTCACGAAAGAAGACTTCGACGCGTCGCTGGAACGCGCGCTTGAACTCATGCCGGAGATTCTGGCCGATCCGAAAGTCGGCATCCGCCACGCCATCAACGGCCTGCTCTCGCTTACGCCCGACGGCTTTCCCATCCTGGGCGAGACGCCCGAAGTGAAGGGCCTGTGGTCGGTCGCCGCGATCTGGATCAAGGAAGCGCCCGGCATCGCCCGCTCGGTCGCCGAATGGATGACGACCGGCGCGCCGGAGATCGATCCAGGCGGCTCCGACATCGCCCGCTTCTACGATCACCACAAGACGAAAGCCCATATCCACGCCCGCACGCTGGAAGGCTACAACAAGACCTACGGCATCGTCCACCCGCGCGAGCAATGGGCCTCCAACCGCAACGTGCGCGTCAGCCCGTTCTACGAGCGCGAGAAAGCGCTCGGCGCGGTGTTCTTCGAGACGGCCGGCTGGGAGCGGCCGCAGTGGTACGAGTCCAACATGAAACTGCTGGAGACGTATGGCGAGCGCGTCATGCCGCGCCGTGTCGAGTGGGACCAGCGCTGGTGGTCGCCCATCATCAACGCCGAGCACCTTGCCATGCGCGAGCGCGTGGGCATGGTGGACCTCTCGGCCTTCGCCATTTTCGACATTACCGGCCCCTGCGCTCTCGACACCCTGCAGAACATGGCCGTCGCCCAGATGGACGTGCCGGTGGGCCGCGTGGTGTATACGTCGCTGTTGAATCCCGCGGGCGGCATCAAGGCTGACCTGACGATCATGCGCCTCGGCGCAAATCACTTCCGCGTCGTCACCGGCGGCTTCGACGGCATGCGCGACAAGAAGTGGTTCGTGGATCACCTGCCCGCCGACGGCTCGGCTCAACTCGCCGACCTGACGACGACGTGGGCAACGATTGGCGTGTGGGGACCGAAAGCGCGCGACATGCTTCGGTCGTGCACGGAAGCCGACATGTCCAATACCGGGTTCCCCTTCGCCACCTGCCGGTGGGTGGACTTCGGCCCGGTGCGGGCGCTGGCTTCGCGTATCTCGTACGTGGGCGAACTCGGTTGGGAAATCCACGTGCCGTTCGAGCAGGGCGCGCGGCTGTGGGACATGCTGTGGGAGGCCGGGCACGCGGAGCGGTTCGGTATGGCGCCGGTCGGCATTGGCGTGTACGGCGCCACCGCTCGCCTCGAGAAGTGCTTTCGCGCCTACGGCAATGAGCTGGAGCAGGAATACAACCTCGTCGAAGCAGGCATGGCCCGGCCTTCGGTCAAGCCGCAGGACTTCATCGGCAAGCAGGCCTATCTCAAGCAGCGCGCCGCGCCGCCCGCTGTGGTCCTGTGCACGCTCACGGTGGACGACAACACCTCGCCGAAAAACGGCTTCAAGCGCTACATGATGGGCCGTGAGCCGATCCTCACGCCTGACGGCCAGCCGCTCAGCGACAGACATGGCCGCCGCTCCTATGTCACCAGCGCCGGCTCGGGGCCGTCGCTGGGCAAGACCATCCTGATGAGTTACCTGCCGCCGGAGCACGCTAAAGTCGGCGCGAAACTCGCCGTTGAGTATTTTGCCGAGCACTATCCGGTCA
>JBOGUH010000362.1:0-1941 GCA_050695975.1 Anaerolineae bacterium | reverse complement strand
ATCCTCTACGACCCGGGCGCGCTCGTGATCCCTAACAACTACTTCCCCAACGATACACGCCAGGCGTCGACGTTCGTATGCTGGCTGCGATCGGGTCACGGCGAAGAGGACATCGTCAGCGCGTTGGCTGAATCGTGCGACGTGTATTTCTACCAAGTCGGCGGCGGGCTTGACATTCCGAACCGACCGCAGTTCGAGGGGTTGCAATTGAAGAGGCTGGTGGAATACCAGGCGTTGTTCGGACTAGGCCAATTGAGCGGTATCGATCTACCCGGCGAGGCGCGCGGTCACGTGGTTGACGGGCAGTGGAAACGATTAAACTATGGCGAGAACTGGTCGACCGGCGACACGTACAACCTGTCGATCGGGCAGGGCTACGCACTGGCGACGCCGCTGCAGATCTTGAACGCCACAGCGGCGGTCGCCAACGGCGGCACGCTGTATCGGCCGCAGACGACGCTGCGCATCACGGATGGGGACGGCAGCGAAGTCCAGTCCTTTACGCCCGGCGTGATCCGAACTCTGCCGATCGCTCCAGAGCATCTGGCAACGGTGCGCGAAGGAATGGCCGCGGCGGTGGCATGGGGCACCGCCCAGGGCGCGCAGGTGGCCGGATTGAACGTCGCTGGCAAGACGGGCACCGCCGAATTTTGCGACGACCTGGCGCTGAAGTTAGGCTATTGCGCGGAGGGTCTGCTGAAACCGACGCACGCCTGGTTCACCGCCTACGCGCCGGCCGAGAATCCGCAGATCGCGCTGGTCGTCTACATCTACAACGGTGGTGAGGGATCGGCGGTCGCCGTGCCGGTGGCGCAGAAGATCCTCCAGTATTGGTTCGATCGGCACGCTTCGCGCGGCGCCACGCCATAGGGCCGGCGTGTGCACGCAAGACATGTCAGCGGTGGCGGCTCGGTGCGCAGCCTCCCCGTGGGACACGCCGCCACTTTCAGCCGCACCCCAAGTATTACCACGGATGATATTGACACCTGCACTTGCGCGCAGCGCAAGCGCGGTGCAAGTGTTTCACGGATCTTGAAAATCAAAACCTTTATCTGTGGCATCCGTGTCATCCGTGGTTAAAACCCCCACCTTCGCCTTTCGCCATGCGCTCGTGGTCGCCCTCGCCGGCGCGCTGCTCGGGTTGTTCCTGGCTCGATTCTGGTACGAACTCGATCCGGTTCGCTTCGCGCCATTTGGCGATTGGCCGGCGACGATCGTCCTCGCCGCCGCCGGGTCGATCTTCCTGGCGGCACAATGGTGGCTGGCGCTTCGCCGCCTGCTCGCGCCCGACGCGGTTCTGCCTGTCCACGCTCCTTTTGCCTTGCTGCTTGCATACATCCTGTGGCCCGAGGTCGATTTACGCCTGGCCGCGATCGTCGTGTTGGCATCGATGGGATTGGCTGTGGCGATCGGGCTGCGGGCGATAACCTCACCCCTGCCCCGGCTTCGGGGTGAGGTCCGCACGCTGCATCGACTTGCGCCGATCGCCCTGGCGCTGATCGTCTTTGGCCTTTATGCGCGCACGCTCGGCATGCACGTCGGCCGCGCCGATACGTTCGAGTTTCAGGTCGTCGCCCCGACGCTGGGCGTCGCCCATCCCACTGGCTACCCGCTGGTCGTGATCATCGGCAAACTGTTCAGCCTGCTGCCGATCGGATCGACGGCCTTTCGCGTCAATCTCACGTCGGCCGTGTTTGCCAGCGCCGCAGCCGTGGTGGTTTACGCGTTGATCGCGCGGCTGAGCGGACGGCGGCTGATCGCGTTCATCGCCGCTTTACTGTTCGCCGTGTCGGGCGTGGTGTGGAGCCAGGCCGTCATCGCCGAGGTGTACGCGCTGAATGCGTTGATCGCCGGGGTGGTGTTAAAGTTGCTGATCGGTTTGGTGGAGAGAAGGCCTCACCCCCTAGCCCCCTCTCCCGAAGCGGGCAGTATCGTTTCGGG
>JBOGUH010000361.1:0-3798 GCA_050695975.1 Anaerolineae bacterium | reverse complement strand
CTCTTCAGAATGTGGCCTCGATGTGAAAAGAAGTGCGGTGAGCGGAGCAGGGTTGGAAGTTGGAGAGATTCATCTCCAATCTCAAATCTCTTGTGTTCAACGGCGCGAGCGGCCGAGCAGTCCGCCGATGAGCGATACAACGCCGAGCACTGCGCCGACGGCTAAGCCCAGCAGTGCAGCGCCGCGAGAATCGAGTGTGGTAGTGACTTGACCTTCGACGTGCTGTCCGATAAACAGGAACGTGTTGAGGTTGCCGGCCTGCACGTTCTGTCCGACCAGCACACCGGCCACGCTATCGGACAGTGTCACCTCGTCGGCCCGCAGCGCCAGCACGCCGATTTGCTCGGCGGCGATGGTCTCGCCGCGCACACCCAGCGCAAGGCTGCCCCGCGCGCGGATCGTCCCGCCTTCGATGATCTGGACCGCGCTCTGCTGCACCTCGACCCAGTCCGCGTCGATCCGGCCGGCGGCCGATTGCACCAGCTGCGCCTGTTCGGCATCGAGGCGCTGAACCGCGGACTGCTGCAAGCGGACGATGTCACCCTGCACATGTTCGACTGCCTGTCGGGACACCTCGACGGTTTCCGGCTCGGCCATGCTGCTCCTCAACGTCTCGCGAAAAATGGGCGCGGCCCATCGCCGGCCCATCGTACGGGTGGCTGGTGATTGCGCACATCTGCTCACCGCGCCGTCCTCGGCGCGGGCATCGCCGCCGGGGACGGCGGCTTGAGCACTTGCGAATAATCACCAGACGGGTGGGGATTGTACCTGCGAACGTTTGATTCGTCAAGAACGACGAAGGATGAAGGTCGAAAGACGAATTTTCAAAACCGGGCAGGCCTTTAAGGCACCAGCCCCTTAGGCCCCTTGCCAGTTTCGATGTGGCAGTCGTTGCAGGCGGGATCCACGGTGCCGCTCTTGTCGAGATAGTCGACGAAGTCGAAGCCGGACAGGTGCGCAACGTGACACGACAGGCAGGTAACCGAGGTGTCGAGCAGTTCAGGCATGCCGCGCGGATCGGTGAGCGCCTGCGGCTCCGCTTCGGGCACGACCGGCTGGACGCCGCTTTGGAGAACAGCCCAGGTGGACGGCAGCTTGACATGGAAGTGGTTCTCGAACCCGGCCACGACGATTGTGTCGACGTGGCAGCCGACGCAGCCGCGATCGATCAAGCCGGGCGCCGCCGCCGTGCGCTTCTCGATCGAGGGGTCAGCGTTGCCGGTGAAATGGATGACGGCGTCTTTAGCGCCCAGCGTCAGACTGGTGATGCGATCGCCCAGGCTGCCGCTGCCGCGATGGCAAGCGATGCAATTGAATTCCTGCTCGTGTGTGCCCAGGTGAACGCTGGCCAGATCGATCGGGATGTCGCCGGCTTTGGCCTGCTGGGCGCGATCGAAATACGTCTGCTCCGGCGCAGTGTGGCACGAGACGCAGAACGTGTCGCTCTCTTCGAGAACGCTGCCGACTCCAAAGCCGCCCAGGCTGAGCATGACGAAGGCCAGCAGCGCGAACGGCCATAAACGACGAAGGCCGCGTCGCCGCGGCTTCGTTTCAGGGCTGGATATCGAAAGTTCTGGGTCAGGCATGTTGTGCCAGTTCGTCCGGCAGTTTAACTGCCGGACGAGCGGGGTGGTGGGATGAATTTACACGACGCGGACGCTGATGCCGTGGATCAAATCCGTGCCGTTGGGGTAGGCGCGGCTGAGCGTACCGCTGGCGAACTCCTCCTGGGTGAACCCATCCGAGTCGGTGGCGCGAACGAACAGCTCGTGGTTGCCGGGCGCAGCCTGCCAGTCAAACGCCCACTGCGTCCACACCAGCGATGAATCGCCTTGCAGCAGCTCGGCCGCCTGCCACTCGCCGTCGTCAATACGCACTTCGACTTGAGTGATGTCCCGCTTGCCGGCAAAGGCGACGCCGTACACGGGCACACTTCCGGCGGGCAGCGACGCGCCGTTCACCGGATAATCGAACTGCGAGTTGGTCTGCACCGAGGCGACATCCGACCAGCCCTGCTTTTCCCAGTAGCCCAGGTCGTCGGTGTCGACAAACTCAATGTGAGTGATCCACTTGGGCATCTTCTGGCCGTACAAGCCGGGCATCAGGATGCGCAGTGGATAGCCGTGGGCTGGCGTGAGCGGCTTGCCGTTGATCTCGTAGGCCAACAACGTGCCAGGCTGCATGATCCAGCCGAGCGTCACGCTGGTGTAGTAGCCGTCGGCGGCGGAGAAACGAGCGCGCCGAACACCGTCCTGCAGCTGCATGCCCTGTATCACATCTTTGAGATACACGCCGCCCCAGTTGACGTTGCCGATCAGGTTGCCGCCGACCGGGTTGCCGATGCATTCGAGTGTGCGCAGCTCGACGACTTTAGGCATGGACAGGATGTCGTCGTAGGACAGCGTCAGCGGCTTATCGACCATGCCGTTGATCGTGAGCGTCCAGTCGGCGGCATCCAGGCGCGCGATCTCGCTGTAAGTCTGCTCGTAGAGCTTGTCACCCGGCGTGACCAGGATCTCGCCGGGCGGCTTCGGCAGATCGGGCTTCGGCTGGCCGGAGGCGCCGGACGGGGCCGAACCGGATGGCTGAGAAGTCGTGGCTCTCGGCCCGCAGGCAGCCAGCGTCGCGCCGGCAGCGCCGAGCAGGAATTGTCGTCGGGTCAATCGCTTCATGATCAATCTCTCCTCCCCGTAGGCCAGCATCCCCATGCTGGCCTGTTGTCTTTATTCGCGCATGGGGATGCGCGAACTGCGAAATATAAGCTAAGGAAGAAAGATTACATCGCGCTTACGCTATTCTCTCCATGACGGGCGTCCGGTGGCGGATGATCAACACCGTCAGGGCAATGAGCGCCGTGACGATCGAAATCAACGTGGCGGTGGGGATGTTGCCGATCGACGTCCAGGCGTCAAAGCGATACGATTCGACGAAGATGCGCACGATCGGGTACCACACGAAGTAGAGCAGGATCAAGTCGCCCTCTTTGAGCCGATGCCCGAAGCGTCGGCTGGCGACGATCAACACGACGAAACCCACCAGGTTGAGCATCGACTCGTACAGGAACAGTGGGTGGAAGCGTGTCGTCTCGACCGGGTAGGCCGCGAGGTCAACGTACTCGTAGGTGCGGTGCGCGGCGTCGATCGAAATGCCCCACGGCAGGTCGGTCGGCGGGCCATACAGCTCCTGGTTGACGAAGTTGCCCCAGCGCCCGATCGATTGGCCGATGAGCAGCGCTGGCGCGCCGAAGTCGAGATATTTAAGGACGGACAGCTTGCGCCGCCGCGCGTAGACGATCACCGCCAGTCCGCCGCCGAGCACCGCGCCGAAAATGCCCAACCCGCCTTCGCGGATGCCCAGAATGATATCTTCCGGATGGTTTTGATACCACGGCCAGCCACAGCGCGGAATGCCGGCAGTGCAGCCGGCCGGTGTGGAGAAGGCGTGATACAGCCGCGCGCCGACGATGCCGGCGAGCACTACCCAGAGCAGTCCGTCCCACACGACTTCGGGATTCTCGCCTCGCCGGCGGGCTTCGGTCGCCGCAATATAACCGCCCACGATCGCGCCGAGGACAATAATGATTCCGTAAAAGTTAATCGGTACCGGCCCGATGCAAATGCCGGGCCGTCCGCCGAGTTCACATGACATGAGCTGGCTCCTACGTTGGGTGGGCGGATTATACCATTGACGCTCACTTCTTTCGCGACACAAACCGCAGCAGCACCCGCCCCAGCCAGAATATCGACCACGCGCCCACCAGCATCCCGGCCAGCGCGATCCGCTCTTCGTTGATGATCG
>JBOGUH010000360.1:0-7373 GCA_050695975.1 Anaerolineae bacterium | reverse complement strand
GTCCTCACCTTCCCGCATCGCCGGGTTGGCTCCGTCCCGCTCTCGCCACGCATCGCCAAACTCTTTCCCACTGGCCGGACGCATCGCATTCGCTTCATGTTCGAAGATGCGCGCACCGGCCAGCGCTGGCCGGGCTGGGTCGTCCGCGAGCACGCTTACGCCTTCGGACTGGACACCTGGTATGATAGCAATGACGTGCCGGCCGGCGCCTACGTCCAGATCCGTCGCGGCGACGATCCTGGCGTCGTCGTCGTCGATCTGCAGGGCCGGCGCCCCAAGCGCGATTGGGTGCGCGTCGCCCAGGTGAAGGATCGCCGGCTCACCTTCGAAATGCTCAAGCGGCAGATCGCCTGCGATTACGACGAACTCATGGTGATCGCAACCGACGATCAGGCCGCCATCGACGAAGCCTGGCTCCGCGCGGAAGGCCGCAGCCTGCCCGATCTGATCGGCGACCTGTTTCCCGAGCTGTCCAAGCTCAGCCCACAGGGCACCGTTCACGCCAAATCATTGTATGCCGCCGTCAACGTCCTGCGCCGCACCACGCCTGGCCCTCTCTTCGCCGAGTGGAGTGTGCATCCGGCACTGCGCATCGTCGGCGACGGCTACGCCGTATCGCGCTGAATGCGGCGTGTTTTGGTGGTATAATCTTTCGCGGCCAGCTGTGCCGCGAGTTTTTTATCGAAGAGGAATGTGCATGTCGAACCCACCCAGGCTCTCGCGCCTGATCAAACCTACGACCGACACACCGTTTCACATCGACTACGATTGGTGGGGCAAAGACGGGCGCGATCTGCGGGCCTATCTCCTCAGCCAGATTCCGGCAGACCTGCGTGAGGCGTATATTGGCCTGGGCGAAAACGCGCTGATCGATTCGGTCGATCCGAACACGGGCGAGGTGAAGCAGGAAGACAACCTGCTCATGCGCATTCGATCGATCGCCCGGCAGCAGACCGATTATATCAGCAGCCACACCTCGATCATCGACGCCATCTTCCGGACGTTCCTGGTCAACGACAACGAGCCGCTCACCGTGCTCGAATTGTCTCAGCGCTTAAATCGCGATGCGCACCAGATCCTGCGGACTCTGACGGGCGGCCAGGTCTACAAAGGCATCCGTCCTATTGTGGAGAAGAACTGAGCGTGCACGTCACCGTCAAGCTGCATGGCATCCTGCGCGACTATCGTCCACCCGGCTTCAAGGGCGACGTGATACCGTTCGATCTCGAAGATGGCGCAACCGTGCTCAGCGTGGCCGAGCGTATTGGCATCCCGCGTAAAGTCTTGCACGCGGCTTTCCTCGACGACGAGCAGGTCAACCTGGACGCCGCACTCGTCGATGGTGGCTTCTTGCGCCTGTTCCCGCCTGTAGTCGGTGGATAGTCGTCCCTCCTCCCCCGTCCGCTCCGCGACTGCTCGACAGGAGAGGGGGAGGGGTGGCGAAGCCGGGGTGGGAGAGAGGTGTAAGTTACGCCCCCGTAGCTCAATGGATAGAGCACCTGCCTTCTAAGCAGGTGGTTGTGGGTTCGAATCCCGCCGGGGGCGCTCACGATCAGAAACCCGGTTTCTCCGACAAAACCATTTTGCGATGAAGATCCAGGAAGAAACCGGGTTTCTCTACCGTAGGAGAGGTTGCCATTGAGACCACGCCCCAGTCGAGCATTCCTGAAGAAGTGCGCCAGCAGATCGAGCATCTCGCGCAAGCGTTACTCGAACGCTATCACGTCGAGCGGCCGCCGGTCCCTGTCGAGCGTATGCTGAGCGAGCCGGCGCTCGACCTGTGGGACGTCGACCCCACCGAGCTCAGCGTCACCATCGGCCATGGGCTGTATCGGTACGCGCCGCGGATGGCCCAGGCGCGACTGTTGTACCGCGCCATCTGCGACAGCGAATCGGCCCGCACCCACGGTCTTAACGTGCCCTGGCCTGCATCGCGCCACGAAATCAAGTACTTTGCGCGCAACCTGATGATGCCCGCAGCCTGGGTGCGCGCGCTGCTGGCATCGGAGCGCACTCCCGACGCCGTCAGCCTGAAGTTTCAGGTACCCACCTTCGACGCCGTCACCCGGCTGGCCGAACTCGGCCTGCCGATTCCCGAGGGGTTCGTTACCGACTCCGACGTCTAGCGTCAATCGCACATGGTATAGCGTCAATCTCTAACTCCAACTCTGGAGATTCTGATGCCGCACAAATTCCCCAGCGCCGAATGGGTCGCAGAGTTCATGGTGCAGGTTAACTCCGACGAAGAATACGCCAAGTCAGCCCAGACGTGGGAGGGCGACTTGAACTTTATCATCGAAGGCGTTCCGGACGCCGACAAGCCCCTCGTGATTTACGTGGACCTGTGGCATGGCAAATGCCGCAACGCCACCTTCACCGACGAGGCCTCGGCCCAACCGGCTGCATTCAAGATCAAGGCGCCCCTCGCTAACTGGAAGCGCGTCATAAGCAAGGAGATCGGCCCGGTACCGGCGATGGTCAGCGGCCAGCTCAAAGTCCAGGGCAACCTGGCCTACATTCTCCGGCACGTTCGCGCCGCGCAGGACTTGGTCGAATGCGCCACGCGTGTCGACACCGAATTCCCCATCTAACCCTCATCCTTCCATACTCAATATGTCCGACACCTTCGGCAAACTCCTCATCGTCGATCTCACTCGCTCAACGCTGCATGATCAACACGTCGATCCGAACATCGCGCGCGATTACGTCGGCGGCAGCGGACTGGCTGCTCGATTGCTGTGGGATCGCCTCAGGCACGATCTCGATCCGCTCGGTCCCGACAACCCGCTCCTGTTTATCACCGGCCCGCTGACCGGAACCGCCGGGCCAGCTAACGGTCGCTTCAGCGTGTGCGCGCGCTCACCCGCCACCAGCCTGTGGGGCGAGGCCAACTGCGGCGGCTTCTGGGGAGCGGAGCTGCGCTTCGCCGGATACGATGGCGTCATGATCATCGGCAAAGCGAGCGCGCCGGTGTATGTGTGGGTCCGAGACGGCAAGGCCGAACTGCGCGACGCTTCTCACCTGTGGGGCGAGGCCGACACCTATCAAACGCAGCAGCGCATCCGCGATGCAGTCGGCGACAAATCAGCGCGCATCGCCTGCATCGGCGTCGCCGGCGAGCGATTGATCCCGTATGCCGTGATCCTGTGCGATCACGGTCGTGTCGCCGGGCGCACCGGCATGGGCGCGGTGATGGGCAGCAAGAACCTCAAGGCCATCGCCGTGCGCGGCAGAGCCAAGCTGCCTATCGCGCGGCCCGACGTTTTCAATCCCGTTCGATCGTCCGCCAACAAGACACTCCGTGAAGAAAACATCACGCTATCGCTGCGTACGGCGGGCAGCGCCAGCGGCGCCGAGTTCTTCCAGATGGTCGGTGAAATGCCGATGCGCTATTTCAGCGCCGGCCAGTTCGATGGACAGGAAAACGTCAGCGGCAGCGTCGTCGCCGATACAATCCTCAGCGGTGTCACCACCTGCCATGCCTGCGTCATCGCCTGCGGGCGATTGGTGACGATCACAGAAGGTCCATACGCTCGCGAAGAGAGCAAAGGGCCGGAATACGAAACGATGGTCGGCTTCGGCGCGATCCTCGGCAGCGGCGACATGCGTGCGGCAGCACACCTCGGCCAGTTGTGCGACGCTTACGGTCTGGACACGATCAGCGCCAGCAACACCATCGGCCTCGCGTACCTGTTATTCGATCGCGGGTTGCTCACCGAGCGCGACACGGGCGGCCTGAAACTGGCCTGGGGCGATCCGCGTCCGGCCGAGACGCTGATCCACCGCATCGCACGGCGCCAAGGCCTTGGCGAAGTCATGAGCCTCGGCGCGAAGGCGCTTGGCGCGCGCTTCGGCGCGGAAGAACTCGCCGCGCAAGTCAACAACCTCGAAGTCCCGTATCATGATCCGCGCGCGATGTCAGGCATGGGCATCGTGTACGCGACCTCACCGCGCGGCGCGTGCCACAACCAGAGCGACTTCTTTGTCGCAGAATCTGGCGCCGGCCACGAAGAGATCGGCATCCCGATCCTCACGCCACCGGCGCCGGATGAAGGCAAGGCCGCGCTCGTCGCCCGCCATCAGGATTACCGCTCGTTGAGCAACAGCCTGGTCGTGTGCATCTTCGCGTACGTGCCGGTGACGACGCAGCTCAAACTCTACAACGCCGCCGTTGGCGTAGACTGGAACATTGAGCAGTTTATGGCTGCCGGCGCGCGCATTTGGAATCTTAAGCGCGTCATCAACCATCGCCTGGGGCTAACGCGGGAAAACGACCAGCTGCCTCGGCTGTTGCGCGAGCCAGTGCCTGACGGCCCGATTGCCGGCCACTTGCCCAACTTCGACCTGCTCATGCGCGAGTACTACACCGCACGCGGCTGGGATCCCGTCACGGGCCATCCGGCACGCGCCACGCTCGAATCGCTGGGTCTCGGCTTCGCCGCCGACGCGCTAGAGGGTGGCGGAGCGCCGGCTTCAGCCGGTCAAGAGGCCGACTGAAGTCGGCGTTCCCCGTCATGATCCTCGTCACCGGCGCGACCGGCTTTCTCGGCCGCAACCTCGTTCCGCTCCTGCTCGCCCGTGGGCGCCACGTCCGCGCGCTGGCGCGTCCGACCAGCCAGTGGCAGTTCCTGGCCGACCTCGGGGTCGATCTGGCCTGGGGTGATACGCGCGATCGGGAGGCCGTGCTAGAAGCGATGCAGGGTTGCCGCGCCGTGATACATGGCGCAGGGCACTTTCGATTCTGGGGCCGCTCCGAAGATTTCTTCAGCACCAACGTGCAGGGCACCCACAACGTGCTCGAAGCGGCGCGGCGTGTGGGTGTCGAGCGCTTCGTCCACATATCGACCGTCGCCGTCGCCGGACGTCCCAGGCCTGGCGCCGTCATCGACGAAAACTATCCGTGCGATCCGTGTGACAACTACATGCACAGTAAGCTTCACGGCGAAGCGTTGGTGAGGATGTATCACCGCGATCACCATCTCCCGGCGATCGTGCTGCGGCCCGGCGCTTACTACGGCCCGTGGGGACATTACGCCTTCAACCGCCTGTTCTTCGAAGATCCGTTTTTCAAAGGCTTGCCGCTCCAGATCCACGGCGGGCGGCACTTCACCTTCCCGATCTATCTGCCCGATCTCGCCGACGTGATTCACAACGCGCTCAGCCTCGGGCGTCCGGGCGAGGTCTACAATGTGTCGGGGCCCAGCCTGACGCATCGCGAAATCAATTCGATCGTCAGCCGTATCACCGGCGTCATGCCACGCTGGATCAACGTGCCGGCCCCCGCCATCCTGCTTCTCGCGCGAGTCTGGACCGCGCTGTCGCACGTCACCGGACGCGAACCCTACTATCCGATCAACCTGGCGCCTTACGTCTTCAACGACTGGGTGGTAGACAGCAGCAAGGCCGCCCGCGAATTGTGCTTCGAACCGACTCCGTTCGAGACAGGCGCGCGCGCGACGATTGAATGGTACCAGGACATCGGCATGCTCCAACGTGTGGAGGCGGTGCATGAAGCTCGTCACAGTTGAACAGATGAGATCGATCGAGGCTGCCGCAGACGCCTCGGGGCATTCCTACGACGCGATGATGGATCGGGCCGGCGCGGCAGTCGCCCAGGTCATCCAGCAGCGCATCGCGCTGAAGGGCAAACGCATCCTGATCCTCGTCGGGTCGGGCAACAACGGCGGCGACGGGCTGGTCGCCGCGAAGCATCTGCGCGAAGCTGGAGCGGACGTCGCCTGCTATCTGCTCAAACCACGTGACGATGCCCGCGTCGCGCACGCAAAGGAGGCAGGCGCTTTCATTGGCCTCCTGCCCGACGATCGCGGCCTGCGTGTGCTGCGCCTGCGCAGCACGGGCGCCGACGTGATCGTCGACGCGCTGTTCGGGACGGGCGCGCGTCTGCCGCTGCCCGCCGAGGCGCAGAAACTGCTCAACGCCGTCAAGAGCGATGTTGCCGCGCGGCAGGGCAAGGCGAGTGAACTGATCGCACCCGCCGGTCCGTCGCGTGTTGACTCGCCGCTGATCGTCGCCGTGGACGGGCCGAGCGGCATGGACTTCGATACCGGCGCGCTCGATCCGAACGCGCTGCCCGCCGACGTGAGCGTGACCTTCGCCTATCCCAAGATCGGCCACACGCGGTTCCCGGCCGCCGAAGCGTGTGGCGAATTGATCGTCGCCGACATCGGGACGAATCCTTCGCTCGCCGCGGAGGTATCGCTGGAGATGGCCGATGTGTGCATGGTCCGGCCGCTGCTGCCCGCTCGCCCGAGCAGCGCGCACAAAGGCACTTTCGGCAGAGTGATGATCGTTGCCGGATCGATTCACTACGCCGGCGCGCCAGCGCTGTCCGCGTTGGCCGCGTATCGGTCCGGCGCAGGGCTGGTGACGGTAGCCGCGCCGCGATCCGTCCTGCCGATCGTCGCCGCGAAACTGGCTGAAGCGACGTTCCTGCCGCTGCCCGATGCAATGGGTATTGTGTCCGACGAGGCGATTCCGGTTCTGGCCGAAGCCATGGCCGGTTACCGCGCGATGCTGCTGGGGCCTGGCCTCACTCACGAAAAAGAAACCGTCGCCTTCGTTGAGCGGCTGCTCGACGCAGAGCCTGCCTCGAAGAGGCGCCTCGGCTTCACTACGGCTGCCGCCTCCGATGCCGTAGCCGCTCGCGTCACGCTGCCCCCGCTCGTCGTCGACGCAGACGGGCTGAACATGCTGGCGGATGTGGCAGAATGGTGGAAACGCCTGCCAGAGTCAAGCGTGCTCACGCCGCATCCGGGCGAAATGGCGCGGCTGACGAAGTTGAGCGTGGGTGAGATCGAAGCCGATCGCATCGGCATCGCAGCGAAGTTCGCGCAAGAGTGGAGACACGTGGTCGTGTTGAAAGGCGCATTCAGCGTCATCGCTGCGCCGGACGGCAGGGTCGTCGTGATGCCGTTCGCCAATCCGGCGCTGGCCACCGCCGGGAGCGGCGACGTGTTGGCGGGAGCGATCACCGGCCTGCGCGCCCAGGGCTTGGCTGCACTCGACGCCGCGCTGTGCGGCGCGTACCTTCACGGCCTCGCCGGGGAAATCGCACGACAGGAAATTGGGACGGCGGGAGTCGTTGCTGGCGATTTGCTGACTCGTTTACCGTCTGCCTTGCGGTTGATCACCGGGTGAGACCTATCAAGTCGGCTCATTTAGGGTAAAAGGCGCAGTGACGTGCGACGCACTTTAGAAGTGCGTCGCACGTGATTGGCTTCACCTCTGAACCAACATGAGCGGTAAAGTCTTGGAGACCTTGCAGGTCTTAAAGACAAGGTCCCCGATCTCACTTCGAGATCGGGGCTCTGTTAGTTTCCGTAAAGCCTGGAGACTATGCCTCTGCCTCTCTG
>JBOGUH010000359.1:0-5333 GCA_050695975.1 Anaerolineae bacterium | reverse complement strand
GGCCTATCCCGGGCAGCGGCGTTTCGCGCCGCGCGTGCTGGCGCTGGGGATGACCGCCGCGCTGGTGGCCGCGGTATTCGCGGCCAAGTTGCTCACGCTGGCTTTGGCCTGGGGGCTGTTCGATGCGCTGTTCGCGATCGGGGTCTTGGCGCGCGGAGGGGAAGCGGGGGCCGGCCGGCGCGCGGCGTTCGCCGTCGGCTTCAACGGCGCGGCGACCGTTTGCCTGTGGATCGCGGCGCTGCTCGTGAGTCAGGCCGATCGCAGCCTGTACTGGCATTTGACGGATTTACCCGAGATGGCGCGCGCGTGGCTGGCGCTGGCCGCCACTCTGCGCCTGGGACTGTATCCGCTGAACCAATGGCTGCCGACCGTGCAAGACGACACGCCCGGTCGCCTGGCGCTGTTGTATATCCTCCCGCCGCTCGCCGGACTGCACGTCTTGATTCGATTGGCCGGCCTGAACGCGCTGCCTCAAGGGTCGGCGCTAGCCTGGCTGGCTGCACTCAGCATGCTCTGTGGCGGTGGGCTGGCATGGCTGCGCGGGCGATCGCGCGATGCACTGCCGTACATTTCGTTGAGTGGCGTTGGGGTCATCGTGCTCAGCGGGCTGAGCGGCGGCCTGACGGCCACGCCGGCGGCAGTGATCGCCAACGGCGCGGCCTCATGGGCGCTGGCCATGATGGCGCTTAACGTGGGCCGCGGCTTCGACCGGCATAAGCCCTGGTGGTCAATCGCTTACGCCCTGCCGTTCGCCACGCTCGTCGGCGTGCCGGCGAGCGTTGGATTTGCGGTGCGGACCAACTTGATGGCTGGCCTCGCTTCCAGCGCCGATAGCCTGTTGATCCTGCTCAGCCTGATCGGCGAGACGCTCACGTTCAGCGCGTTGATCCGCATGGCGACCGCGCCCGCGAAGAGCGAAGCGCCTTCGGGCTGGCCGGCCAGCCTCACCTACGCGGCCGCCGCCGGACTCGTGGCGCTGCCACCTTTCTTGCTGCCCGCTTTCGGGCGATCGCTGATCCCGGAACTCGCTCCGCCGTCGTTTGAAGTCGTGCTGCCGAGCCTGGGTATCCTGGGCGGCGTGGCGATGGCGCTGCCGATCGCGCTCGCGATCGCGCTGGAGTGGCACACGCGCGACCGATCGGTTATGCCGCGATTCGATCCAACCGGCCTGATCAGCCTGGACTGGTTGTACAGCCTCACGTTTCGAGTGGTCAATGGCGCGGCGCGCGGGCTGCGTGGCTTGGGCGCACTCATCGAGGGCGAAGGGGCGATACTATGGGCGTTGTTGATCTTGATCGCCGCCTACGTTGTCTTTAGTGGAGCGATCCAATAGCACCGAAGAGGCTCCTCGTCCGCGTTCCTTCGGCTTCGCTCCCCACTCCCTTCGGTCGGGGACTTCGCAGGACAAGCCTCGCGGACGAGCCACCGCGGGGACGCGGGGCAGAGCAAATGCGACTAAAGTCGCTACTACGATCTAATCTGCAATGACCGATTTTCTATCTGCGTTATCCGGGCTGCCATCTACCACGGTGCTGATCGCCTTGGTCGTGGCGCCCAGCCTGTTAGTGATTCTGGCCGACTGGCGCGCGTTGAACGTGCTGCTGGGCGCGGAGTATCTGCTGATCGGCGCATTCCTGATCGTCAGCCGCATCGAGGATTTCCCGGCTGAACTGGCCATCGTCAAGACGCTGGTGGGTGTGATGATCGTGCCGGTGCTATACATTTCCGCGCGGCGCGCCCGCTGGGGTAAGAATCCCGACGAGGAAGAGGACGACGAGATCGAAATGCCCCAACAGCGATTCGAGTGGCTGCGCGCGCCCGGCCCTTCGACTGCGCTCAGGACAGGCCTGGCGCTGCGTGCGATCGTCGCGCTGCTGGGCGCGGCCGTCGCGCTGAGCCTGGCGCTGCGTAACCCGATTCAGTTCGCGGCCTCTCAGGCCTCTTCGCGCGACATCACGATTGCGACGTTCGTTCTGATCGGGCAGGGCCTACTCAACATCGCATTGAATGAGAACCCGCTCAAAGCCGGACTGGGGCTGCTCACCGTCACCGCTGGATTCGAGCTGTTCTTTGTCCTGGTCCAGCCGTCGCTGCTGGTCGTGGCCTTGCTGGGATTAGTCAACCTGATCATCGCGCTGGCTCTGTCGTATTTGGTCACCGCCTGGGCAACGCGCCCACGCGGGGCGCCGCGATGATCGGGGGGCCGCTGCTTCTGGCCGGCGCGCCGCTGGCGGCCGCCGTCGTCACCTTCCTTCTGCGCCGATTCATCACCCTCACCGCGCTGATCGCGGCGCTTGTTCCGATGACCGCCGCGATCTGGGCGCTTCAATCGCCCCTCGGCGAGCCGCAGGACATTTTGGGCCGGACGATCGTGTTGAACGGCGGCGATCGGATTGGGATTGCGTACCTGTTCGTCGTGTCGGCCGCGGTCTTCGTCGGCGTGTGGCGATCGACGCCGGGCTGGTCATACTATCCGATTGCCTTATTGATCCTGGGCGCGCTGGCCGCCGCGCTGATCATCCGCCCGCGCCCGCAGCTGAACGAAATCTACCCGTCATTCATCTACTCGGCGTTGTTCATTGCGATCGCCTCGGCGCTGGCCGTGTTCCCGCTGCAAGGGGGCAAACCCGGCGTCGCGAGCAGCGTCCTGAGGTTCATCACGTTGATGACGCTGGCGCTGCCCGCGCTGCTGATGGCCGACTGGACGCTAAGCCAGTTCACCCAGAGCCCCGACTCGCGAGAGATCGCCCAGGCCAGCATCACGCTGGTGGCCCTGGGCTTCGCGTTGTTGCTGGCTGTGGTTCCCTTCCATACCTGGCTGCCCGCCGTGTCCAGCGAAGCGCCGCCGCTGTCGACCGCATTTGTGGTGAACGTGCTGCTCGGCGCGGTCTGGATCCTGCTGTTGGATGTGCTGAACGAGAATCGGCTGATTGCCGAAGATGCCCGCCTGATGGAGCTGCTGAGGGGCGCCGGGCTGGTCATGGCTGCGCTCGGCGCGCTGCTGGCCTGGGCCCAACGCGACTTCGGCCGGCTGCTGGGCTACGGCGCGCTCGCGGATATAGGTGTGAGCCTGTTTGCAGTCGGCATCGGATCGAGAGCCGGACTGGTCGCGGCGTTTGTCGTGGTGATTGGCCGATCGATCAGCATCGGCCTGATGTCGATGGGCATGGCGCTGGCGCGCGAGCGCCACGGCGGCGACGCTTTCACGACGCTCAGCGGACTTGCCTGGCGTCTGCCGTGGACCTCGTTGGCGATTATCGCCGGTGGGCTGTCGCTTGCCGGATTTCCGCCGCTGGCGGGCTTCGCCGGGCGCTGGGGAATCGTGCAAGAGGCGATCACGCTCGATTCGCGCGCGGCTGCCGTGGTCCTGGCTTCGGGTGTGAGCGTAGCGATTGGCGTGCTGCGCGGCTTACGCGAGATGCTGCATACCTCACCGGCTGTCGACAACCCGCAGCCGCGTGAGCGCCGCAGCGAAGCGATTTTGATTGCCGCCGGGCTGGCGGTGTGCCTGTTCCTCGGACTTTTCCCCGGCGCGCTGGCGCCCTTCGTGCGCGAATTTGTGGCGGCGTACTCTTTCGTCGGGAGATGATCAATTCCTTCAGTTCCCTGAGTTTCTCACGTTGGGACTCAAGGAACTCAGGGAACTCGTTTTGTCACGAGACGGCGATACACCTCCTCCAGCTTCGGCACGATCGCTTTCCAATCGTATTTCGCTTCGACAAAGCGCCGCCCGCGCTCTCCCAGCACCCGACGCCTCTCGACATCCTCGATCGTCTTGACCACTTCGATCGCAAATCGATCGGGGTCGTCGGCGATCACCGCCTCGCGTCCGTTCTGTACGTCGAAGCCATCCACGCCCATCGACGTGCTGACGATCGGCGCGCCCATCGCCATCGCCTCGAGCACTTTCAAGCGCGTCCCACCGCCCATCCGCAGCGGCGCCACGCAGACCGACGCGCCGGCGATGTAGGGACGCACGTCGTCAACTGCGCCGGTGATGCGGATGCCGTCGTGTCCGCGCAGCGAACTCAACCGCGCGTGCGGCCGCTGCCCGACGATCACGAACTCGGCGGCCGGGATCGACGCCCGCACCTTCGGCAGCACATTCGCGGCGAACCACAGCGCCGCGTCGACGTTCGGGCGGAAATCCATCGTCCCGCTGAAGACGAGCGCCGGCACGCCGAAGTCGAATGGCGCGACAACGCCCGGTCGATAGTGTAGCGTGTCCACGCCGTTCGTCACAACGGTGACCGTGAGCGCCGGATCGAGTTCGCGGATCGCGGCTGCATCCGCTGGCGATACGGCCACCACCCGATGCGCCGTTCGGCACACCCGCCGTTCGTAACGCCTGAGCTTCCAGGTCTGAATCAGAGAGTAAATCGCAGCGGCGCGCCAGCCCCGGAGCTGTCGCTCGGCTTCGTAAGCGCGGCGCTGCAAGAGCCACTCGGCGTTGTGATCGTCGAACACGCGGCAGGCACGCGGCGCCGATCGCGCGGACAGCGCAGCGTAGGGCGCCATCTCGATGCCTTCGATCTGGACCACGTCGTAGTCGCGTTCGCGCAGCCACGCCGCAACCCGGTCGGCGAATCGAGGCGACCACAAGCGCAGCGCCATGTCGGGCTGGGGCGAGAGCAGCGTGGTCAGCGCGCGCTGCGCGGTCGAGCGGATCGGCGGGGGTAGGCTGCCGATGCGGCGACACATCTCGATCAGCGGCGAAGTTCGGCCAGCGATGGCTGTGTCAGCCTCGGCAAAGGTCAGCAGATCGATTGCGTGCCGCTCGGCCAGGCCCGCGATCAAGTTGTAATTGCGGATCGTCGTGCCTTTGTGCGGCGGATATGGCATTTGAGGTGTCAGGAAGAGCAGTTTCACGTTATCACGTGTCACGTATGACGTGCTGATAGACCGCCAGCGTTTCTCGGGCGCAGCGTTCCCAGGTGAACTCGGCGGCGCGGGCCAGGCCCTTCTGCCGCAGCTGCGCGCTGAGGTGTGGGTCATACACGACTCGTTCTATCGCGGCGGCGAGCGCGCCGGCGTCATTCGGGTCAACGACGATGGCCGCATCGCCGGCGATCTCCGGCAGCGAACCCCGATCGCTGATGACGACCGGCGCACCGCAGGCCATCGCTTCGAGCACGGGCAAGCCGAAGCCTTCGTAGGTCGACGGCAGGACGAGGGCGGCAGCGCCGTTGTACAGGGCAACCAGATCGTCGTCGGACGGCGTTTCTAATAAAATGACGTGCTCGCGCAAGTCCAGTCGCTCGATGTGCGCCATCGTCTCATCGAACAGCCAACCGCGCCGCCCGGCGATGACGAGCGGCGGCGCACGCGTATTG
>JBOGUH010000358.1:0-2490 GCA_050695975.1 Anaerolineae bacterium | reverse complement strand
CTCTGCGCAGCGACCCGCGCGTGAGCGTGCTCGATCGGACCAATGCGCGGAACGTGACGGCGCTGCCGCCCGATCCATCAAGCGGCCGCCCGACCATCGCCCGCGTCGTCACCATCGACGTGTCGTTCATCTCGTTGAAGCTGATTCTGCCCGCGGTGACGAGTTGGCTCGTCGAAGATGGACACGTGATTGCGTTGATCAAGCCGCAGTTCGAAGCCGGGCGGGATCGGGTGGGCAAAGGCGGCGTGGTGCGCGATCCGCAGACGCATCGCGACGTGCTACGCTCGATGTTGAACTGGGCAGCCGAACACGGTTGGATCACGCGTGGGCTGATCCGATCGCCCATTGAAGGCCCGGCCGGCAACGTCGAGTTCTTGACGTGGCTGGCCCCGGCAGCCAGTCACGCGCAGCCCATCGATCTTGAAGCCGCTATCGACCGGCTTGTTCCACCCGAGTAGCAGCCGACGCACCAACCATCCAATCAACCGCTCCGCAAGGGGACGCCTATGCCCCAAGGCACCACACCCCAATCCGATACCGGCCCACTCCGCGAAACAATTTCGACGTTGCAGCGGCAGACGGCGCGCCTGCAGCGCATCCTGGAGATCAGTCGCGTCCTGACCACCACGCTCGACATCGATCCGCTGCTGGGGATCATCCTCGACGCCTCGACCGAGCTGACCGACACCGAGGCGGCCTCGATCATGCTGCTCGACGAGCGGTCCGGCGAGCTGGTCTTCGCCGCGTCCACCGGCTCGAAAAAAGAGGAACTGGCGAACATCCGCGTGCCGCTGGAGGGCAGCATCGCCGGGACGATCCTGCGCCAGCGCGCGCCGCTCGTCGTCGGCGACGTGACGAAGGACCCACGGCATTTCAGCCAGGCGGCGCAGAAAGCCGGTTTCGTCACGCGATCGATCCTGGGCGTGCCGATGACCATCAAGGACCGCCCGATCGGCGTGCTGGAAGCGCTGAACAAGAAAGGCGACGCGTACTTCGGCGAGGAAGACATCCAGGTGCTGATGACGTTTGCCAATCAGGCAGCCGTGGCGATCGAAAACGCGCGGCTGGTGGCCGCGCTGCGCAAGGCGTACCAGAAGCTCAACGATCTCGACCGCCGCAAGAGCGACTTCATCGCCATCGCCTCGCACGAACTGCGCACGCCGCTCCACTTGATTCTGGGCTACGCCACGATGCTGCGCGAGGACGCCAGCGAGGCGACCGCCGCGCAGCTCGAGGGCGTGGTGAAGGGGGCCGAGCAACTCCGCGCATTGATCGACGACATGATTAACTTGCAGCACGTGGACACCGGTCAGGTCACGTTGAACGTAAGTTCCTTCAGCGCAGCTCAACTCATCCATTCCGTCGTGAGCGAATGCCGGGACATGTCGCAGGCGAAGGATCAGACCGTCCGGATCGATCTGCCCGATCCGACGATGGCCGTCACCGCCGACTGGGACAAAGTGCGGCTGGCGTTGAACAACCTGGCGACCAACGCGATCAAATTCACGCCGCCGCAGGGACGGATTGAGATCTCGGCTAAACTCGTCGACGGCGAAGTGCAGTTGTGCGTGTCCGACAACGGCATCGGCATTCCGCGCAAAGACCTCGAACGTATCTTCGAGCGGTTCTATCAAGTCGAGCCACACATCGCGCGCAAACACGGCGGGCTGGGCTTGGGGCTGTCCATTATCAAGAGCATGGTCGAGCTGCACGGCGGGCGCATCTGGTGCGAGAGCGCCGAAGGCAAGGGCAGCCGCTTCACCCTCGCCCTGCCCGCCGACGGGCCCAAGCGTCCCAAGAAGAACACCACGCCGCTGCGGGTGCGGTGACATCAACCATACTCCACAGCTTAAGGAGGAAATCTCATGGCCAAGAAAAAGACGGAATCGCGTAGCGGAGGCGTGGAAATCAGTGGCGGTAATGTCTCGGTCGGTGGGGATATTGTTGGTCGCGATAAGATCACCACAACGACCACGCAGGGCGTCGACGCCGGCGCGATGGCCGAACTGCTCAAGCAGTTCGCGCAGATCAACCGGCAGATCGACCAACGGCCCGAAGATCCCAATCTGGACAAAGCGGAGCTGAAAGACACCGTCGCGAAAATTCAGGATGAGGTCAAGAAGGGTGAGGAGGCCAATCCCACCAAAGTGGAGCGCTGGTTGAAATTCCTGGCTGGCATGGCCGACGACATTTACCAGGTGACGGTATCCACGCTGGCGAATCCGGCGCTCGGGATCGGCAAAGCGATCCAGCTGATCGCAAAAAAGGCCAAAGAAGAGCAGGCTGGCGCGGGCTAGCCGGTCGAGCGCGAGTCTTTCCAGCTCCGCTAAGATGAGCAGCAACCAGAGCTGGCTCGATTTATACGCCGCGCTGATTCGGCCGAGATACTACTATGAAACGCGAAGAGAAGAAACCGGATCGTCGCAAGTCGCCTGCGCCGACAAAAAACTATTCGGCGGCAAGAAGGTTGAAGTCAGCGGCGGCGCGGAC
>JBOGUH010000357.1:0-6597 GCA_050695975.1 Anaerolineae bacterium | reverse complement strand
AGCCTACGGCGTCCTCCTCGATGTTGAGAGAGACCCAGGTGGGCAGCGCGCACTTCGTGCTGGAATCGGGCAATGCGATCGTGTTCCCGCCCAAGACCGAATTGACCATCGGACGCGCCGACAAGCTCAGCCAGGAGATTCCCGACATCGATCTGGCGCCACACGGCGGTATGGCGCTCGGCGTCTCGCGCCTGCATGCGCGGCTTCATCGGCGAGGGAGTGCCTGGGTCGTCGAAGACGCCGGCAGCAGCAACGGCACTTTCCTGAACGGGCGGCGCATCTCGGCCGGCGAAGAGACACTGCTGCGCGAAGATGATCGGCTGCGCTGCGGGCAGCTGGTGCTGACGTTCAGATCGACATAGAACGACGGCAGAGGCGGCTCCCACGCCGCCGGATGGCCGGGCGTGGGAGCCCGGCCCTTCGGAAATCGAATGCCGCAAACCCGAATTCGCTTCATCCTGATCTTCGTCGCCGTCCTCGTCGTCGCCGCGTGGTGGCTGTTCTTCAGCCCCTTGCGCGCGAGCCAGCCGGCCGCGGTGCCGACGTTTCCACCGCCACCTCTGGTGACGATCACGCCGCCGTCGCTCGAAAACCTGGCCCGAGAGTTCCCGCGCCTCGAACGCCTGCTGCGCGATCCCAGCGTCGACTCGGCCTACAAGGATTTCGTCGTCGCCTACGAACGCGGCGGTCTCGAAGCCGCCGAGCAGCTGGCCCGCACGCGCGGGCTGCTCACCTCCGATAACCACGTCCGTGTGACGCTCGTTATCGACACGGCGGACACGGCGCGCCTGATCGGCGACCTGGAAGCGCTGGGCGTCAACGTCCTCGGCGCCTACCAGGACTTGATCGATGTCAGCATCCCTCTGAAGGTGATTGTCGAAGCCGCGCAGTCGGACAATCCGGGGGCTGCCTTCGAAAGCATCCGCGACCTGGAGCACGTCGTCGGCCTGCAGTTCAGCGCGCCCAGCGCGCCGCAAGGTCTGCAGCGCGCGCCGCCGCTCGACGGGCTGGCGCTCCGAACTCCCCAGCAGAAGGGAGTGGGGGATGCACGCATCAGCGAAGGGCTGTCCGTCATTTACGCCGATCTGTGGCAAGCGACCGGGTTCACCGGCCGTGGTGTTAAGATCGGAATTCTCGATCAGGGTTTCGACGGCTATCGCGACCTGTTGGGCCGCGAACTGCCGGGACAGGTGAGCATCCAATCCTTCGTCGCCGATGTCGAGCCGGACGCGACCGGCGAGGACCACGGCACGGCCGTGGCCGAGATCGTCTACGACTTCGCGCCTGACGCTGAGCTGTTCCTGGCGTATTACGACGGCGGCGACGTGAGCATGGGAAACGCCGTCGAGTGGCTGCTGGACGAGGGCGTCCGGATCATCTCGCATTCGGCCGGCGGGCTGGCCGGCCCAATGGACGGAACCGGCCGCGACGCGGAGCTCGTCGACGATGCGGCGGCGCAGGGCGTGCTATGGATCAACTCGTCCGGCAACAGTGCGAACGAACACTATCGCGCCGTCTTCGCCGACGCAGACGGGGACGCGTTCCATGACGTCAGCCCGGCGGACTCGCTCCTTGCTTTCCGGCCCGCAGCGGATAAGACCACGCAGATCGTCTTGAACTGGGCCGACTGGCCACAATCCGCCGAGGACTACGATCTCTATCTGCTCGATCGCGACGGTATCGTGCTGGCTTCATCGCGCAACGTACAGGCAGGCGAACGCGCGCCGGTCGAGCAGATCCTGTATCGGTTCGAGGATCAAGGCACGTACTACGCCGCCGTGCAGGCGGTGGATACGACGCGCCCGGTGCGGCTCGACTTGTACATCCACGAAGCGCGCAGCATGGATCGCACGTCGCCGTCCCACAGCCTGGCCACGCCCGCCGACGCGCGCGGCGCACTGACGGTTGGGGCAACGTTCTTTCAGGACGGCTCACTGGAGTCGTTCAGCTCGTACGGCCCGACAAACGACGGCCGCCAGAAGCCGGAACTGGTCGGACCGGATGGCGTGTCCGTCACGACATATGCGCCGGAGGCGTTCTTCGGCACGTCGGCAGCCGCGCCGCACGTGACGGGCGCCGCGGCTCTCGTGTGGAGCGCGCACCCTGAATTCGACGCTGATGACGTGCGTGCGTTCCTGCTCGCCAACACGATCCCTGTCGCGGGTGAAGCGGAGGACGACGCGACGGGATCGGGTTTGTTAAGACTGCCTGCGCCGCCGCAGAGCGTGGTCGAGGCGCCGCCTACTGCCGCGGCCGCGCCCGTCACGCGACCTGCGGCATCGACTGGCAGTCCGGCCGGCGCGATCGCGGCGATCTGCGTCGTCGGCGCCGGCGGCGTGGCGCTCGTGTCGGCGCTAGCGATGAGGCGGCGTCAGGCCACCCGGCACAGCCTGCTTTGGAGGCCGGCGACATCGATCGCCTGCGCTACATGCGGTGCGCAGCTGCGATCGGACGCGCAGTTTTGCGGCCAATGCGGCCGCCCGATCGACGCGGCGGCATCGCGCGAATGTGCCACATGTGGGCAGGCGTTGCGTCCGGGCGCGGCGTATAGCTCCAATTGCGGCGCGGCGGCTTCAGCCTCACCCCCAACCCCCGCTTCTGTCCAATCTGCAACTGCTCGGCAGGAGAGGGGAGGGATTGGGGGAGAGGTGAGGCCATCCATCCTGTAACTCAATTGCAACTTGAACGGCTGGCGGCTATGCTACAATTCCAATCACGGGGGAAGAAGCTGCTGTGCAGGACTTGAAGGGCCGCACTGAATTTCTCCGAGAGATATTCCCTGGCCTCACCGATTCGTGGCTGTCCTACCTCACGCATACGCTGCACTCTCGCCACTTTCCGGCCGACGCCGTGATCTGCCGCGAGGGCGAACCCGGCGACGCCTTCTATATCATCGAGTCGGGCCTGGTCGAAGTGAGCAAGCGCTTCGACGACCAATCCTCGCGCATCCTGGCGCGCCAGGGACCGGGTGAGTTCTTTGGCGAGCTGGCGCTGGTGCAAGAGGTTCCCCGCTCAGCGACCGTGACGGCAATGGAGGACACCACGCTGCTGGAAATCTCCAAAGCCGATTTCAACCAGTACCTCAACCACAACCCGGCCATGGCCGCCGCGATCATGCGCGCGATGGCTGCGCGGCTGCGCGACAACGACCAGCGCGCGATCGCCGAGCTGCGCCGCAAGAACACTGAACTGGCGCAGGCCTACGCGGATCTGCAGCGCGAGGTGCAGCGCCGCAGCGAGTTTCTGACATTCGTCTCGCACGAACTGCGCACGCCCCTGACTTCGGTGAAGGGCTACACGCACCTGCTCAAGGCAGGTCGGCTCAAAGGGGCGGACCTGGATCGGGGTGTGGAGACGCTCACCCGCAACTTCGACGTGATCGTGCGGCTGGTCAACAACATCCTGTTCCTGCAGGAGATCGAACTGATCGTCCCGCAAATGGAGATGGCCAACCTGGAGACCATCGTGCGCGGAATCGTCGATCAGCTGGCGCCCAAAGCCAAACACGTCGGGCTGCGCATCCTCACCGAGATCGAAGCCGGCCTGCCCCGCCTGCGCGGCGACGAGGACAGCCTGACCCAGGCGATCGGCGCGCTGCTCGAAAACGCGATCAAGTTCAGTCCCAACGGCGGCGACATCTTGGTGAAGGTCCGGCGCGACGGGCCGCACGCGGTGATCTCGGTCATCGATCCAGGCGTAGGCATTGAGCCGGACGTGATCGAACACATTTTCGACCGCTTCCACATCCTGGACAGCAAGGGCAATCATCTCTTCGGCGGCATCGGGTTGGGGCTGCCGCTGGTGCGCGCCGTCGTGCAGCACCACGACGGGACCATCCGCCTGGAGAGCCAGCCAGGCAAAGGCAGCACGTTTACGATCCAGCTGCCGTTTAGGTAAACCATTTACTCTTCGTGAGAAAGGCCAACTTGGCAAGGTGAATTTCTCCGAGCATGGGCTGCGGCCGATCACATCTTGACACGGATCGAGCGCGCCTAAGCAGAAACCCGTTTTCTCTCAGAAAACGGGTTTCTGCATATACCCCAAACTCATCTACATCTCGCACTATGCCTCCCGTTCGATGATCGAGTGCGGGCCGATGTTCCTAAACACACATACGTCACCCTCGTAATGGAAGGTGAAACGATAATTCCGGTCAATGCGTCCCTCCCATACATCAGGCATACCCTGGACACGTTTTACTCCCAACGAAGGGTGACGCGGGTTTTCCTTGAACAACCTGAACGCTTTGGCTACTTTTTCCTGAGTCTCAGGCGGCAACTTGGCAGCCGCCTTTTTAAATCGCTCAGTTCGCGCATACTTCATTGGGGCTGTTCCAGATCCAGATCATCGAGCAGATCTTCCATGGAATCGAAGACCTTGTAACGTCCGGCCGCCAGGTCAGCCTCAGCTTCGCGTTCTCCGCTCTGCCATTCTTCCGTCCAGAACCAAGTTTGATCTTCGGCTACAGCCAACGCCTCGCTCAAATAATCGGCGAGCGTGCTGGCCATATTGGGCGTGATCTCCAGCGGCTCGCTGGCGGCGCTGGCCAGCCTAGCCCGGCGCACAAACGCCTGCACCAGATCGAGTGTGGATCGCTCTATTCTTGCGCTCATAGTTCACCACCGTCCTTACTCGGGTTATCGAACATGATTTTAGCACGCCCACTCGCGTCGCGTCAAACCGAGTGTGACCATTGACGATTTGGCTTTGCCCGGCAGAAAGCAGTCACACTTACCCGCGGAGCGTCGCGCCCAGCTTCTCCTGTAAATGGCGGACGATCCCTGCGCGCACTTTGGCGACTTCGGCATCGGTGAGCGTACGGTCATCGGCCTGATAGGTGAGTCGATAGGCCAGGCTCTTTTTGCCCGATCCGATCTGCTCGCCTTTGAACAGGTCGAACAGCGACACGCCTCGCAGCAACTCTCCCCCCGACGCTGCGATCGCCGCCCGAACCGCCTCTGCCGGCATGTCGGCGTTCACGATCACGGCCAGGTCTTCGGTGACCGTTGGATAACGCGGCACGTCACTCACACGGTATATGTGGCGGGCGTTTCGAGCCAGCCGCTCGAAATCGAGTTCGGCGGCCAGAACAGGCTGGGCCGGCAGATCGAACGCTTCGCGCACCAGGGGATGAATCTCGCCAAACGTCCCGACAATGCCATCGCCGACGAAAAGTTTCGCGGCGCGCCCGGGAGTGTACGTTGGGTGATCGCCCGGCTCGTAGCGGACAGCCTCAACGTGCAGCGCGGCGACGACCGCTTCGATGACGCCTTTCAGATCGTAGAAGTCCATCGGCGCTGCCTCGCCGCCCTGCCAGGAGGCCGGCTCGCGCGGCCCGGTCAGGGCGATCGCCAACCGGCGTGGTTCGTCGGGCAGCGGACCATCCTCACTGGCTAGATACACTTTGTTGATCTCGAAGATGGCGACCGCGTTATGGTGGCGGATGTTGGACGCGACTGTCTCGAGCAGCGAGGCGAGCAGCGTATGGCGCATGTGTGTGCGCTCGGCGCTGATCGGATTGGTCAGCGTCACGTAGGGGCGATCGCTGGAACGCCCTTTAGGGTCCGGGCGCGCGCCGGGCGGGAAGATCGCCGCTTCGCGCGCAGGCGTGGTCATCGAGTACGTCACCACTTCCTGAAGCCCGGCATCGACGAGCGCATCGCGGACGAGCTCCTCCAATTCCAGATCGACGTTGCTGCGCTGTGGCGGCATCTCGTCGTTCATCGCCGTGCGCGGGATGCGGTCGTAGCCGTAGAGGCGCGCAATCTCTTCGATCAGATCGTCAGGCCCATCGCAATCGAGTCGATGATCGGGCACAGTCACCCGAATACTGGATGTTGGAGACTGCGAAGCGCCCCCGTGGGGTTGGAGGCTGCTTGCGCCCCGCTTTGCGGGGTTGGAGGCTGGACTACGGACTTCACACTTGAACTCGAGCGATTCGAGGATGCGCACGATCTGCTTGAGCGGGATCGAGAAGCCCAGGATGCGCTCGACTTCGGCGCTGGTCAGATCGATCTTGATCAGCTTGGCCTTCTTGGGATACACATCGATCACGCCCTTAGCGACGGTCCCTCCGGCGAGCTGCCGCATCAATTCGATGCCGCGCTTCACGCCGAGGATGGCCAGCGATGGATGCACGCCGCGCCCGAAGCGGGCGCCAGCCTCCGAGACAATGCGCTGAGCCTTCATCGTTTTGCGCACGTTGATGAAGTCCCAGTTGGCGGCTTCGAGCAAAATGCTGGTGGTGCTGTCGCCGACTTCGGTTTCGCCGCCGCCCATCACGCCCGCCAGGCCCAGCGGTCCGGCTGTGTCCGTGACGAGCATGTTGAAATCGTCCAGTTCGCGATCCACGCCGTCGAGCGTGAGCAGGCGTTCGCCGGGTTTTGCTAATCGCGTGATGATCTTCGGTGTCTTGTCGCCAGCTCGCTCGACCAGCTTGTCGTAGTCGAAGGCATGGCTCGGCTCGCCAGTTTCGAGCATGACGTAGTTCGTCACGTCGACGATGTTGTTGATCGGGCGCATGCCGGCCAGCCGCAGCCGGCGCTGCATCCAGTAGGGCGACGGGCCGATCTTCACGCCTTTGATCAGCATTGCCGT
>JBOGUH010000356.1:0-8327 GCA_050695975.1 Anaerolineae bacterium | reverse complement strand
TCATTATCATCCTTGCCGTCGGGTTGATTTATGCCTGGCGCAAGGGCGCCCTGGAGTGGGCGTGAAGCGGAGGGCGTAAGCCCGGCAGCCCCGCACCCGACCTTCGGGCGACGGGGCATTTGTTATCGGCTGTCAAGAGAATTCCGAGCCTTGACGGACACTGACGGAGTGTGAGAATGGACATCTTCAGCATTATCGCAGAGTTTTTGCGAACGCTGCTGGGTGGGTTGGGCCTGGCGGATTGGTTCGTCGATCTGACCATGGCGATCATCCGCGCGGCCGTGTTGGGCACGTTCGGGCTGCTCACCTTCATGCTGTTGACCTGGGTCGAGCGCAAGCTGATCGCACGCATACAGGATCGCCTCGGCCCGACGTATCACGGCCCGGGCGGCGTGCTCATCCCCATCGCCGACGGCATCAAGATGATGACAAAGGAAGACATGGTCCCGGCCGGCGCCGATAAGTGGGTGTACAACCTGGCGCCGATCCTGATAGCAGCGGCGGCGCTGGTCGTGTTCGCCGTTATCCCCTTTGGGCCGGATGCAGGCGCCGGCGCGCTGGTCGGCACGCCGCTGAACATCGGCGCGTTGTACATCCTGGCCGTGGGCGCCGCCAGCGTCATCGCGGTCTTGATGGCGGGCTGGAGCAGCAATAACAAGTTCGCGCTGCTCGGCGCGTTCCGCGCGGTCGCGCAGCTCATTTCGTACGAAGTGCCTCAGGTCTTGACGGTGGTTACGGTCGTGATGCTGGCTGGCACGATGGACATGGTGCAGATCGTCCACGCCCAGACCGTGCCGTTCATCCTCCCGTTGTTCGTGACCGCGCTGATCTTCTTCATCAGCGGCGTCGCCGAAACGGGCCGCTCGCCGTTCGACCTGCTGGAGGCCGAGTCAGAGATCGTGGCCGGCTTCCACATCGAGTATTCGGCGATGAAGTTCTCGCTGATCTTCCTGGCCGAATTCGTGCACGCCTTCGCCATCGGCGCGATCGTTGTCACGATGTTCCTCGACGGCTGGGAAGGGCCGCTCCCCGGCATCCCCTACGTCTGGTTCCTGCTCAAGGGCCTTGTGTTGTTCTTCGTGATGATCTGGTTCCGTGGGACGTTTCCGCGCTTCCGCATCGACCAGCTGCTGGCGTTCAATTGGAAGTTCCTGGTGCCGCTGTCGCTGGCCAACTTGCTCATGATCGCGGTCGGAGACAAGCTGCTGCGCGACGCCGGCGTGTCATCCACCAACAATCCGTGGGTCTGGGGCTTGACGCTGTTCGCGGCCAACATCGTGCTGCTGCTGGTCTCGCTGGGGCTCCTCAGCCGCGCCGGACGCCGCGCGCGGATGCGCGACCAAGCCAAGCTGCGCGGACGCGAGATGATGCCGGCGACTGGGCGCTAACGTCGTCGTGCGTGTTGCGTATTCCGGTCCACCACTACGCAATACGAAATACGGAGTATTACATGACCGCTCAACAGTTTTTCTTTCTCCTCTTCTCGTTCATCACGCTCATCGCGGCACTCCGTGTTGTGACAGTAGGCAACCTGTTCCACGCGGCGCTGTGGCTGATTGCGACGCTGGCCGGTGTGGCGGCGTTGTTCGTCCTGCTCGAGGCCGGCCTGCTGGCCGCGGTTCAGGTATTGCTGTACATCGGCGCGATCTCGATCCTGATCATCTTCGCCGTCATGCTCACGCGCGGCGTCGCCGATCCCGGGGAAAAGCGGCTGAACTCGTGGAGCGGGCTGGGCGCGGTCGTGGCCGTCGTGATGATGATCATCCTCGCTCAAGTCATCGGCGCGTTTCCCTGGGGCGGCTCGGCGCTGGCCGAAGCGCCCGCCGACAGCATCGCGACACTCGGCAAAGCGCTGGTCGATCCGACGCAGTTCGTGCTGCCGTTTGAGGTCGTTTCAGTGCTGCTGCTGGTTGCGCTGATCGGCTCGGTCTACGTGGCTCGGGCGCGGGAAGAAGGCGAGTAACGTTCAAACGTTTTGGAGGATGTGAATGGTTCCCTTAACCTGGTATCTCCTCGTTGGCGCGGCGCTGTTCTGTATCGGCGTGTTCGGCGTGCTGGCGCGGCGCAACGCCGTGGCGATCCTGATGGGCGTCGAGATGATGCTCAACGCCGTCAACATCAACCTGATCGCGTTCTGGCGCTACCTGGCGCCGACAGTCGCCACCGGCCAGGCGTTCGCCTTGTTCGTGCTGTCCGTGGCGGCCGCCGAAGCCGCCGTCGGTCTGGCCTTGATCATCAGCATTTACCGCCATCGCCAGTCGGTCAATGTCGAGCAGATTGATCTGCTGAAATGGTAGTTTAGCCTGATAGTCGCGTAGTCCTGTAGTCTCATAGTCTGATGCTGAGTGGTTGATTGAAAGCCCGACGGACTACCTGACTACTCGACCATTCGACTACCCGACTAACTGACAAGGGCAACTATGTCGCACGAAACCCTCGGACTCCTAACCTGGCTCATCCCCGTTCCGCCGCTGGTAGCGTTCTTCGCCATCCTGCTGCTGACGCGAAGGAGCAACGCCATCAGCCACACGCTCGCCATCGGGGCGGCGCTCATCTCGCTCGTCCTGGCGCAGATCATCTTCTGGAACGTGATCGGCAGCGGCGAGCAGCTGGCCGAAGACCCGATCCATTCAACTTACCCCTGGCTGCCGACCGGCGCCGGCGTGTTCAACGTCGGCGTGCTGGTCGATCCGCTGACAGCGATCATGCTGTTCATGGTGCCGATCACGGTCTTCTTGATCATCTTCTACTCGACCGGCTATTCGAACTTCAACAAGCCGCGCGACCCGCATGATCATCCCGGCTGGCCGCCGCACAACGGCGTCGAGCCGCTGTATTCGCGCTTCTTCGCCTTCCTGTCGCTGTTCGGCGCGGCGATGCTCACGCTGGTCGTGGCCGACAACTTGCTCTTGCTGTTCGTCGGTTGGGAAGTGATGGGCCTGTGCTCGTACCTGTTGATTGGGTTCTGGTACGCCCGCAACTATGATGACCCGAAGCAGATCACACCGCGCCAGGCCGCGATCAAAGCCTTCATGACCACCCGCATCGGCGACGTATTCATGCTGATCGGCATCGTCGCGCTGTACAGCGCGACCGGCACGTTGAGCTTCCGCGAGATCTTCACGCCGGAGGTGACCAAGCAGCTGGGCGTGCTGCCCTCGCTCATCGCCGGCATGTCAGTGGCGCAGTTCATTTTCTTCTTGCTGTTCGCCGGCACGATTGGCAAGAGCGCGCAGTTCCCGCTGCACACCTGGCTGCCCGACGCGATGGAAGGCCCCACGCCTGTCTCGGCGATGATTCACGCCGCGGCGATGGTGTCGGCCGGGGTGTACCTGGTCATCCGCATGTTCCCGCTGCTGGCCGGGGCAGCGCACGAGGGCGCGCCGACCTTCGAAGCGATGACCTTGATCGGCGCGTTCACCGCGCTGATGGCCTCGACGATCGCCGTCGCTCAGAACGATGTCAAACGCGTCCTCGCTTACTCGACCATCTCGCAATTGGGCTACATGATCGCCGCTCTGGGCATCGGCGCGTATGTCGCGGCGGCGTTCCATCTGATCACACACGCCTTCTTCAAGGCGCTGTTGTTCCTCGGCTCCGGATCGATCATTCACGGCGTCGAGCACGGCCTGCATGCGTCTAAACAAGCAGCCGATGCCGCCCGCAAGGTAGAGCAGTACCTCGGTTCCGGCTCGAGCAGCCACGGCGGCGAGCACGGGCAGATCGATCCGCAGGACATGATGAACATGGGCGGCCTGCGCACGAAGATGCCGCTCACCTTCTGGACCTTCCTCATCGGCGGCCTGTCGCTGGCGGGCTTCCCGCTGCTCACCGCCGGCTTCTGGTCGAAGGACGAGATCCTGGCCGACGCGCTCAAGCACGCGCCGGTCGTGTTCTGGGCGCTGGCGCTGGCGGCGTTCCTGACCGCGTTCTACACCATGCGCCAGATCAGCCTGACGTTCCTGGGCAAGCCGCGCACGGATGCAGCCGCGCACGCGCACGAGAGCCACTGGACGATGATACTGCCTCTCATCATCCTGGCCGTCTTCGCCATCACGGCCGGCTTCGTCGGCGTCAAGCCCGATTTCCCGGTGCTCGGCCCGATCTTGCGCGGCGCAGACGCACACGGCACCGCGTTCGAGGGATTTGTCGCACCGACCATCGAAAACGTGATTGAACTCGAAGCGCCGACGTTCGATGCCACGCCGGTGATCGCCTCGATCGTGGTTGCGTTAGGTGGTTTGTTTGCGGGTTGGCGGGTGTATGGCCGCAAGCCGCTCGCAGCCGGGCAACCCGATCCATTGGCCCGGCTCGGCGGCCTGTATACCTTCCTGAAGAATAAGTGGTACTTCGATGAATTGTACGACCGCGTCTTCGTCCGCCCGTCGATCGCAATCGCCGTCGGCGTGTACAAGTGGATCGATCGCTGGCTGATCGACGGCGTGCTGCACGCGATCGGCCGCGGCGCGCTGCGCCTGTCCAACGGCTTCCGCGCGTTCGACCGCGTCGTCATCAACGGCGGGGTCGATGCGTTCGTCGAGAGCATCAAAGCCTTCGGCCGCTGGTTCCGCGAAGTGCAGACCGGCTGGGTGCAGCAATACCTGTACGTCGTCGTGCTGGGCGTGCTGGTGCTGGCGGCGCTGTACCTGGCGCTGTTGTCGTAATTGGAGATTAGAGGTTAGAGATTGGAAGTTGGAAGGGCACTCTCGTGAAATAAGGTTTCCCGCTTCCAACCTCCAACCTCCAACTTCCATCCTCCAAACGTGGAGCAACCGATGGAATTTATTAACGCCAATCTCCTCACCTTGATCACCTTCGTGCCGCTGCTGTGCGGGGCGCTCATCATGCTCACACCGCGCGCGATGAGCGACCGATCGGTCAAGTGGTTCACCTTCGTGTTGAGCTTGATCCCGGCGGCGCTGGCGATCTATCTGTGGGTGATCTATCCCTCGGCTGCTGCAGACGCCAACGGCTTCAAGTTCGGCGTCAACGCGCCGTGGTTCCCGCACATCAACAGCCGCTACATCCTGGGCGTGGACGGCATCAGCCTGTCGATGATCCTGCTGACCGGCATCCTCACCCCGCTGGCGATCCTGATCTCGTTCAGCATCACCGAAAAAGTGCGCGCGTACATGGCGCTGTTCATGATGCTGGAGACGGGCCTGCTGGGCGTGTTCGTGTCACTGGACTTAATTATCTTCTTCATCTTCTGGGAAATCGGCCTGGTGCCGATGTACTTCCTGATCAACCAGTGGGGCAGTGGGAACCGTGACTACGCCTCGCTCAAGTTCTTCCTTTACACAATGGCCGGTTCGGTCGGCATGCTGCTGGCGATCCAGGTGATCTGGCTGGCGCTGGGCGGCCCGAATGGCGGCACGTACAGCATCGTCGAAATCGCGCAGCGCTGGTCGACGTATAGCGGCACGCTGTTCGGCCTGCCGGCTTCGACCGTGAAATCGATCGCGTTTTGGGCGTTCACGATCGCCTTCGCGATCAAAGCGCCGATCTGGCCGTTCCACACCTGGCTGCCCGATGCGCACACCGAAGCCCCCACCGCCGGCTCGATGCTGCTGGCCGCCGTGCTTCTGAAGCTCGGCGCGTTCGGCTTCCTGCGCATCGTGCTGCCGTTCTTCCCGATCGAAGCGGCGGCGTTCGCGCCCGTACTGGCGATCCTGGCGCTATTGGGCATCGTGCTGGCGGCGTACTCGGCCTTCGGACAAGACGATTTCAAGCGGCTCGTCGCGCTGTCCTCGGTGAACCACATGGGCTTCGTCGTTTTGGGCATCGCCGTCGCCGCGTATGCGATGGGCAGCAGCGATGCAGCGGTCAAGGAAAGCGCAATCATCGCGACGAACGGCGCCGTGCTGCAAATGTGGGCGCACGGCTTGTCGTCGGCGGCGATGTTCGCGCTGGTCGGCGTCGTGTACGAGCGCACGCACACGCGCGACTTGAGGCAACTCGGCGGCCTGTGGGCGGTGATGCCGATCTACGGTGGCGTTTTGATATTCAGCGCGATGGCGAACCTCGGCCTGCCGGGCCTGGCCAGCTTCCCGGCCGAATTCGCCGTCGTGCGCGGCGCGTGGCCAGTCTTCTCGCTGATCACCGCGCTGTCGATGATCGGCCTGCTGTTCACCGGCGCGTACATCCTCAAGGCGATCGGCAAGACGCTGCACGGCCCGGAGAGCGAAGTCGCGCATCACGTCACGGAGATGAACTGGATCGAGCGGCTGGCGCTGGCTCCGCTGCTTGCCCTGATGCTGGCCACTGGCTTGTTCCCGGCCTGGGTATTGAATGTGATCAACCAGACGGTCACACGGCTGATTGGCTGATGGCGTATCGCTAATGGCATATCGCTTATCGCCTATCGCATCACGAGATCGGACATGAAACCTTCGATTTCATTTGAATCGATTGTTGGCTCTGTCTCAGGGCTGAGCCTGGAGGACAAGCGACGGCTGCTGGAATTGCTGCGTGAACAGATAATGCGCGCTGAAGAAGATCTGCAGGAGCAAGCTCCAATAATTCGGGCCGAGATTCGAGAAGCTCGTGCTGTTTACGAAGGTGTGGCCTTCGATATTACCCGCACCCAAACCTGGCAGCTGTGTGGCGCTCTGGAGATTGCGAAACCCGATCCCGAGTACATCGTTGGGCAAGATGAGCAGGGGCATGTGATCACCAATTATGCGGAGCATGTAGACGATATTCTTTATCGGAGAGAATGATGCAGGAAATTCTCGCCGATACATCTGCATTGATCGCTTTCTTCGTCAGGTCGGAGAGACACCATTCAGCCGCGCGACAATATTTCCTAGATCATCCAGAGACACGGTGGATTGTCCTGCAATCTGTCTTTGATGAAATGGTAACTTGGCTCCGGGCTAAGGTCTCGATCCGAGACTCGATAACAATCGGCCGTGTGCTGCGGGAGGAACACCGTTACATCAACCTGACGGAGGCCGACGACACGGCGACCTGGGAAGCGTTTTGTCGATATGACGTAAATTGTGGAGCTACACGGATTGCTCGATCCTGGTCATGGCACAGCGGTTGGGAGTGCCTCAGGTGTTCGCGTTCGATGAACATATCCGCCAAATGGCTGGCTTGGGAATAATCACCCTACCCTGAGAGTATCCTTTTGAGGATTTGATTATGAGCTTTCCCTTTCTGACCGTCATCACCTTCGCCCCGATCGTCACGGCCGTCATCCTGCTGCTGCTGCCGCGCGACAAGAAGACGTTGATCAAAGTGCTCGCGCTCAGCGCGGCGACGATCAGCCTGGTCTTGTCGGTGTACGTCTTCTTCACGTACGACGCAGCTGCGGCGACCGACCCGGCCCGGCAGTTCCAATTCCAGGAGCAGGCGCCGTGGGTGCCGTCGCTGGGCATCTCGTACCACGTCGGCGCAGACGGGGTGAACCTGCCGATGATCCTGTTGACCGGCATCGTCGCCGTCGGCGGGGTGATGATCTCGTGGGGCATCGAAGACCGCACGCGCGAGTTCTTCGTCTTCTTCATGCTGCTAGTCGCCGGCGTGTTCGGCGTGTTCGTCTCGCTCGATTTATTCCTGCTTCTCTTCTTCTACGAACTGTCGATCTTCCCGATGTACATCCTGATCGCCACCTGGGGCAGCACGCGTAAGGAATATGCGGCGATGAAGCTGACGCTGTATCTGCTGATCGGCTCGATCATCGCGCTGGTCGGCGTTCTGGCAATCTATTTTTCGGCCAACTCGACGGCGATGGGCCTGCCGGAGGGCCAACGTACGTTCGACCTTCTGCTGCTCAAGAAAGGCGATATTCCTCTGGAAGTCGCCCGGTTCTGGTTCTTGCCGATCTTCATCGGTTTCGGCGTGCTGGCCGGCGTCTGGCCGTTCCACAGCTGGTCGCCCGACGGGCACGTGGCGGCCCCGACTGCCGTGTCGATGATCCACGCCGGCGTGCTGATGAAGCTGGGCGCCTATTCCGCGCTGCGCGTGGGCGTGGAACTGCTGCCGGAGGCGGCGCGCGAGCAGCTGCCCTTCATCATCTTGCTGGTGCTGGTCAACGTCGTGTACGGCGCGTCGATCGCGATGGTACAGCGGGACTTCAAGTACGTCATTGGCTTCTCGTCGGTCAGCCACATGGGGCTGGTGACGATGGGCTTCTCGACGCTGAACCAGACCGGCCTCAACGGCGCCGTGCTGCAGATGTTCAGCCACGGCATCATGACGGCGCTGTTCTTCGCCGTCGTCGGGATGGTGTACGACCGCGCTCACACCCGCGACATTCCCAGCCTGGGCGGCTTCGTCAAGGTGATGCCGCTGGTGGCCGTCGCCTTCATCATCGGCGG
>JBOGUH010000355.1:0-1686 GCA_050695975.1 Anaerolineae bacterium | reverse complement strand
CGATTATGCGCGCCGAGGAGCGCGACAACGACATATTTGCGGCTATCGACGCCGTGCTCGACAAGATGGTTCGCCAGATTTCGCGTTACAAGGATCGATTGCAGAAGCGCGGGGAGCGAGCCGCCGGTCCAAAATCTGATGTCGCCGCGGCCGAGGCGCAGCCGGAAGGAGAGAGCGAGCTGCTGGCCGGCGCCATCGTGCGCACGAAGCGCTTTTCGATTTCGCCAATGGCGGCTGAAGAGGCGCTGGAACAGATGGAACTGTTGGGCCACGACTTCTTCGTGTTCTTCAATGCCGATACAGAGTCGATGAACGTGCTGTATCGGCGCCAGGATGGCAACTACGGCCTGCTTCAGCCCGAACTGGCCTGACGACCTGAGGTTCCGAATCGATGCGGGGACATTTGCGTCCCCGCATCTTTTTGAAGCCATCTCATCGCGCGGCGAGCGCGACCGTAATCTTCACCGCAAAGGCGCGAAGGACGCCAAGGTATATCTATCCCTTCTTCGCGTTCTTGGCGTCTTGGCGGTTTAAAAACATCGCAGTTCGCGCAATTGTTGTATGACCGATACACTGAGCCTGGTGATGCTGGCGCACGGGCGAAGGCCTGGCCCGGCTTGGCTGCAAGCGATGGACGATATCCTGCTCGCCGCCGCGCGGGATACGCTTGCGCGGGCAGGAGGCCTTTTCGATCGCGTGATCGTCGCCACGCCCGATCGCGAGTGGGGTGAGTCGCTGCGCGATCTGGGCGTCGAGCTGGATATCGATCTGCCCGAGGCCCCGTTTCACTTCGGCCGCCGGCTGGCCGATCTGGTGACGCGCCTCAACCTGGATCGAATCGTGTACACGGGGGCGGCGAGCGCGCCGCTGCTGGGCGCCGCTGATTTGGCTTCGATCGCGCAAGCGGCGCGTGAAGCCGACGCGAGCGTGATCGCCAACAATATTCACTCGACCGATTGGGCGGCGATCGTCCCGGCTAAGGCGGTCGTCGCGAAGCCGGATCGACTGCACGCGGACAGCGCCCTCGGCTGGGTGCTATCGCGGGAAGTGGGACTCGCGCCACGACTGTGGCCGCGCTCGCCGGCGTCACTGCTCGACATCGACACGCCGCTCGACGCCTTGATCGCCGCGCGGCATCCCGCCGCCGGACCGGCGTTACAGGCGGCGGTGGACGCATCGGGTTGGCCGCGCGATCGTCTCGAAGCCGTGCAGCGTGTGATGGCGACGCCCGACCAGCGCTTGACGCTGATCGGGCGCGTGCCGTCGTGGTCGACGAGCCTGCTCGAGCAGAAGACACAGTGCTGGGTGCGTGTGTTCAGCGAGGAGCGCGGCATGCGCGCGTCGGGGCGGCTGGCGAGCGGCGGCGTGCGCTCGCTTGTCGCCCGCTATCTTGAGGCGATTGGCGCGCGTCACTTCTTCGCCGAGCTGGCCGGCATGACTGACGCAGCGTTGATCGATTCGCGGGTGATCCTGGCTGCGCGCGGAGTCTGGCCGGATGACGCCGACCGCTTTGCCTCCGATCTGTTGATGCCGGATGCGATCGGCGATTCGTTTTTGCGCGAGTTCACGCAGGCGGTGGCCGATTGTCCCATCCCAATCCTGCTCGGTGGGCAGTCGCTGGTGGCGGCCGGATTGGGGGCGATGCTTGAAAGTATTGCGTAGTGCGTATTCCGTAACGGAATACGC
>JBOGUH010000354.1:0-4050 GCA_050695975.1 Anaerolineae bacterium | reverse complement strand
GTGGCTGGACTACGTGAACCCGGTTCACTTACCGCTCCCTGCATCCGAGCAGGTCGAGACTACACACTAATTTCATCATGCGCGTTGCATTTCAAGGCGAGCCGGGTGCTTATAGCGAGGCCGCCGCGCTCGAACACTGCGGGCCGGATGCGGAAACCGTTCCACGTGACACGTTCGAGGCGGTGTTCGAAGCGGTTGAGTCGGAATCGTGCGATCGCGGGTTGATCCCGATCGAAAACTCACTGGCCGGGAGCATCCATCGCAACTACGACCTGTTGCTGCGACACGAGTTGAACGTCATTGGCGAGCATTACCTGCGCGTTCAACACTGCCTGATCGCGCATCCCGGCGTGCCGCTGGATTCTGTGCGCGCGGTGTACTCGCATCCGCAGGCGTTGGCGCAGTGTGAACAATACCTTCAGCGACTGAACGGCGGTGTCAAGCGCGTGGCGACGCACGACACGGCCGGCAGCGTGCGTATCCTTCGCGATGAGGGGCGTCGCGATGCGGCGGCGATTGCCGGTCGCCGCGCGGCTGAGGTGTACGGCATGGCGATCCTGGCTGAAGGTATCGAAGATGATCCGGCCAACTTCACGCGCTTCCTGGCGCTGGGCCGCGAGCCGATCGCGCCGCACGGCGAGGGCAAGACCTCGATCGTCTTCACGCTGCACAATGTGCCCGGCGCTTTGTTCAAGGCGCTCAGCGTGTTCGCGCTGCGCGAGATCGATCTGACGAAGATCGAGTCGCGCCCGCTCGTCGGCAAGCCGTGGGAATATCGCTTCTATATCGACTTCGCCGGTTACGCCACAGACCCATCCTGCGCGCGTGCGCTCGATCATCTTGGCGAATATGCTCTCACACTTCGGGTTCTAGGCTCGTATCCACGCTATCGGTTGGACAACCCTTGAACCGAATCGGTGTATCGCGCTGTTTATGCGTCTGTCTCTTTTACCGTTTATCATTTGTCTGATCGCCAAGGACTTGCGAAGTGACCGCGCGCATGTTAGACTTACGTCATAGTCGGGCCGGTGGCGAAAAGGCAGACGCAGGGGACTTAAAATCCCTCGCCCGCAAGGGCATGGAGGTTCGAATCCTCTCCGGCCTATAAAAACCTCCCGCAGGCCCTGGGGGCTGCGGGAGGTTTTCTGGTCAGTTGACCAGGCTCTCGTAGGGCACCGACGCATCTTTGTAGCGCGCTTCATCTTTCACCTGCGGCATCGCCGCGGCGAGCTGCTCCGCAGCCGCGCCCTGCTCCTTCGTCGGATCGACGACCAGCACGGCCTTGAGCCGATCGCCTTTGAGATAGAAGTAAGTCAGGTTGTGCTTGTGCGCGCCACGCACGATCGTCCGATCCCAATCGTACATGTCGCCCCACGCTTGCAGGTCAAGGTCGAACAGGTCGGAGTAGAAGTACGGCACGTGATCGAACGGCTGATTCGCTCCGGCCATGTTCAACCCGGCGTGTTTGCCCTGCTGCACGGCGTTATCCCAGTGCTCGATGCGTAGGCGGCGGCCATAGCGGACGTCTGGATAGAAGGCGATGTCGCCGGCAGCATAGATGTCGGGCGCCGACGTGCGTAAGCGCTCGTCGACGACGACGCCATTGTCGAGTGTCAAACCGGCCGCTGCTGCCAGCTCTGTCCGTGTCGCGGCGCCGACACCGGCCACGACCGTATCGGCCGGGTATTCCCCTCCGTCGGCTGTGCGCACCGCGGTGACCTGCCCGTCGCCGGTGAAAGCGGTGACCTTCTTTTCCAGTTCGACCTTCACGCCTTTGCCCCGGTAGTAATCGAGCAGGAATTGACCCGCTTCTTGACCGACCTGCCGCTTGAGCAATACGTTATCCGACAAGATCAGCGTGGTGTCCACGCCGGCCTGTGCGAAGGCCGACGTGACCTCGGCGCCGATGAACCCACCGCCGACGATCACCGCCCGCTTCGATGATTCCTTCGCGGCGCGGATCGCATCAGAGTCGGCCAGTCGGCGCAGATAGTAAATTCCGCGCAAGCCGCTCCCGTCGAACTTCAGGCGGCGCGCCTCGCTGCCGGTCGCCAGCAGCAGTTTGTCGAATCCGATCGTCGCCCCGTCGCCCAGCGTCACGGTCTTGTTTGCCGGGTCAACCGCTGTCACTTTGCGGCTGGTCCATACTTCGGCCTCGTTCTCCTCGTAGAATGAAGCCGGCTTGATGATCACCTTTTCCTTGGGACGCGTGCCCATCAAATACGCCTTCGAGAGGTGCGGGCGGGTGTACGGCAGTTCGGGCTCGTCGCCGATGATGACGATGCGACCATCGGCGTCGCGTTCGCGAATGCCGCGCACGGCGAAGTGCCCGGCGAGACCTGCGCCGACGATCAAGTAGCGTGCGTGTTCGCTCATCAGGTGACCTCCGTGTGTAGGTGAGGAAATCCGGTAGTCCATCATATCACGATCGGCGCTTAATGGCGACTGCCAACGGCTGCGGCATGCCTGTTCGATGGGACAGGACGCGCCGATGTCTTGTATAATTCAAGCTGGGGTGTGGATTCCATAAGGTTGCCTATCCGCTCGAAGCGAGTCAGCGGGTATGCGGTGTGCCTGGGATCCGTAAGGGAGTCCAAATATGAGAAGAAGAATCGCGGTGCTCACGGGTGGCGGCGACGCGCCGGGCTTGAACGCCGTCGTGCGCGCCGTGGTCAAGACGGCGATCGGTGAGTATGGCTGGGATGTGTTGGGAGTGCTCGACGGCTACGATGGCTTCCTGCGCGAAGGTGGGGTGTGGCACATGACACTGGCCGACATACGCGGGATATTGCCTGAAGGCGGCACGATCCTCGGCACGGCCAATCGCGGCAATCCGTTCCTGCGCAAGCAGGTCGGCGCAAACGGCGAGACGGTGTTTGTCGATATTCGCGAAGACATGGTCGCCCGCATTCAGGAGCTCGGCGTGGATGGCATTATCGTCATCGGGGGCGATGGCACGCTCGGCGCATCGCTTGAACTGATCAAGCACGACTGCTTGATCGTCGGCGTGCCCAAGACGATCGACAACGATCTGGGTGGGACCGATCAGACCTTCGGCTTTGACACGGCGCTGAGCACGGCGACCGACGCCGTAGATAAACTGCACACCACCGCCGAATCGCATCGCCGGGTGATCGTCGTCGAGGTGATGGGTCGGGATGCCGGCTGGATCGCGATGGGCGCGGGTTTGGCCGGCGGTGCGGATGTGATCCTGATCCCGGAGATCCCATTCCGGATCGATGCTGTGTGCAAGAAGATCAAAAATCGATCGACCTTCGGTAGCAAGTTCAGCCTGGTGGTTGTGGCCGAGGGCGCGATGCCCGCAGGCGGGCAGCAGGTGTATCGGAGCAGCGGCGATCAGATATACACGCCCCGGCTGGGCGGCATCGGCACCTATGTCAGCGAGCAGATTGAGAAAGCGGTTGGCCAGGAAACGCGCGTTGTGGTGTTGGGGCATTTACAGCGTGGCGGCCGGCCAACGCCGTACGATCGCCTGCTCGGCACGCGCTATGGCGTGGCCGCGGTGCGCTTGATCGCCGCAGGCAAGATCGGGCACATGGTCGCGCTGCACGGCACCGAGATCACCTCGGTGCCGATTGCCGATGCAGTGGCCCAGGTCAAGCGCGTCGATCCACACGGCGAATTGGTTATGACGGCCAAAGAACTCGGCATTTGTATGGGCGACGAATGAGCCGGCGCACGCTGGTGCTCGGCGCAACCGGCTTCATTGGCGGGCAGATCGTCTGCGCGGCGATTGAGCGCGGCTGGCGCGTGCGCGCCGCCCGGCGTCGAGAAGGTTTTACCGGCGCGATCGGTGACCTGAACGTCGAATGGGCGCGCGCCGATCTCAACGATCCCGATTCACTCACCGCCGCGATGCGCGGTGCCGAGGTTGTGTTCCACGCAGCCGCGCGTTATGCCCATACTTCGCGTCATATCGATAGACATGTCGCCGAAGCGCGAGCCGAGATACGGCGCGTGCTCGATGCGGCGAAGCAGGCCGGCGTGCAGCGGCTGATTTACACCAGCACGCTGACGACGATCGGCCCG
>JBOGUH010000353.1:0-2927 GCA_050695975.1 Anaerolineae bacterium | reverse complement strand
GCACTATTCAGGCTATTGTCAAGGACCGTGGCACACGATGGCGACGAACGGCGCGGCTGGTGCTGTGGGCACCGGCCGCGTCTCATTTTCCCGGCTGTGCGGACCGGGCGCTGAACCTGGGCAACTTCGACGAACTGAGCAGCGGCTTTCTGTTTGTGGCGCCGACGACGCGCGTGTGAGCGCTGAAACGTCGAGATACGGAGGGCGAGTAGGAGCGAGCAGCTGCTCGCCCCTACTCGCCCTTGTGCGCGGCGACGTATTCCGGCAGCGTGATGATCGGAGGCCGTTCAACGTCGCTGATCTCTTCGATGTCCAGAAAGTAGCGGCCTGGCTCGTGACGGATGAGTTTCATGCTGCGGTTGACGTCTTCCAGTAGGCGCAACTTGTGCCGCTCTTCGAGCCGCCTGAAGATCACCTGCAAAATGGCAAAACTCATCTTGCTCAAGGCCGCCAATGACTGGTTGTGATGGATACGCTCCTTCAGGTCGACCTGGGCGATCGCGCCCAACCCGAACTCGTTGAGCAGATCGGTCAGCAGGCCGGTCTCCACGCCATAACCTGTAAAAAACGGGACACGCTCCAACGCTGTGCGGCGGCCGGCATACTCGCCCGACAAGGGTTGAACCAGCCCGGATAATTCGGGGAAGAACAAGTTGAACAAGGGCCGCGTCACCAGCTCGGTCACGCGGCCGCCCCCGCCGGCCTGTAGCTTATCCCCCACGCGGATCGGCCGCCGGTAGAAGCCCTTCACGTACTGGATGCTGTCGTGGTGCAGCAGCGGCCCCACTACGCCGTAAACGAAACGCGGATGAATGTTGACAATATCCGTGTCGATCCAGACGATCAAATCGCCTTTCAGCGCGTACAGACTCTTCCAGAGTGCTTCTCCCTTACCCCGGTATGCCCCATACTGCGGCAGGATCTCCTGATGGATATAGACTGGCACGCCCTGCCGGCGCGCGATCTCGCGCGTGCGATCCTGCGAACCGGAATCGATCAGCACGACCTCGTCCAGCAGTGCAACTTTGTCCATGAGCGCGCGCTTGAGCGTGCGGATGATCTTGCCGACCGTCTCCTGTTCATTGAGCGCGGGCAGCCCCAGACTGATCGTCAAGCCGCGTTCCCTTTTGATGGAGACTAACCGCGACAAGTCGGCGAACTCGTCGGCGTCGAAAGTGTTCTCGCCGAACCACTGGTCGGTGAGGATCGACAGCGCCCGGTCATGATATTCAGACTCGTCCTCGACGGGTGCGTGTGCGGTGGGGGACTTGACCATGATGAGATTGATTGACGTACTACGCGCGACCCGCACGGCCACAGGGCCGAGCGGCTTCGGTCCCGACTCGCCCGCCCGGGACGACGCGCCCATGACGATCGCGTCGTGCGTTTCGGCTTCACGGGCGATGCTGGCCGCCACGTCACCCTGCGCGTGAATCTGGCGGCTGTGCGGCAGATGCCGCAGCATGGGTAGGAACGCCTCGGCTGCGGCGTCGATGTGATCCGGCGGCGCGGCATGGAGCACGGTGACCACGCCCTGATCCGCTTCGGCGAGCGCCAGCGCGAGCGTCAGGGCCAGATTGGCGTAAGGACCGCCGCGCAAGGGCAGCAAGATGCGCCGGGCTTCCTGCCAGCGCGATCCGCGCGCAAGGGCGATGTCGCACGGCGTTTCGGCCAGCACGACCTCTAACGGCACGCCCATGAGCCGCGCGGATGGATCGCCATCCCAGGCGACTAGCAGCAGATCGACCGCCTCATGCCTGGCCGCCATGGTGATCGTGCGCCACAGGGCGTGCCCGACGCGAATGCGCGGCCGGGCGTCGATGGGCAAATCGACGTGACGCGCTTTGAGGTTGGCCAGCGTTTGACGCCGGACTCGCGCTTCGGCCGCGCCCTCGCTCAAGTTGCTTTCTGGGGGCACGGTCACCGTGCCGATCAGAACGATCTCGCCTTGACGCTTGTCCAATAGCGCGGCAGCCAGTGGCAGCAGCGCCGGCGCGGACGTGTCGTCGTCGATCGGGATCAGGACGCGATACGCATTCGCGGATCGGCCGGTCATGCTGTCTCCAGCAGCGGGATGATCCGGTCGCGGAAGATACGCGACCAGGTGTAATTGCCTCGCACGCGGCGCCGCAGCAGGCCAGGCCGATCCGCTTCGAGCGCGGCGGCGATAAGCGCCGCGATCTTCGTTGGTTCGGCGTTCGGATCGAAATAGCGTGCCAGGCCGTCGCCGGTTTCGCGCAGGGGCGGGATATCGGCACAGAAAGCGGACAGCCGCGCCAGGCCGGCCTCGAGCACCGGGATGCCGAAGCCCTCTTGCTGGCTGGGGAAGAACAGCGCGTCGGCCAGCGTGTACAGATCGCCGATGATGGCGTCGGGAATCTCCAATCTCCGATCTCCATCCTCCAGGCGATCAGAGAGATCGAGCTCATACAGAAAATGCGCTGATCGATCAAGATCATGTTTGCGCCGCAGCGCGAGCAGGCTTTGCAGATAGGCGTCATTCGCCGGGTTGTGCGGCCCCGGCGGCCCGGTGACGATCAGCCGCGCGTCGAGGCTGGTCTGCCGCCGGAGTTCGGCCAGCGTCCGCACGGCGAGCTCGATATTCTTGCGGCGGGTGATGCGCGCGGGCAGCAGCAGGATCACATCGGCAGCAAGCAGATTGAGCCGATCGACGATGGCGCGCGTCAGCGGCTGCCAGCCGAAGAACTCGGCCGGATCGATACCGGGCGGCACGACGGTAATCAGCGACTCATCCACGCCATACAACCGGGCCAGTTCGCGCCGCCGGGCTTGCGACACGGTCACGTGCCGAACGTTCGGCCACGGCCGGCGCAGTAAGTCCCACGGCTCGCCGCCATGCAGTTGCTTGCGATAGAGCGGGTTGGTCCAGGCGAAGTCGTGATGCCAGCCGATGAAGAGTTTGTGAG
>JBOGUH010000352.1:0-2549 GCA_050695975.1 Anaerolineae bacterium | reverse complement strand
AAGGAAGACGTCCGCGCACTGGCGCGCGGGCTGACGGCCCGGCGCGGCGAGAAAGCGACCGAATTGGCTGAGGCGATGATCGAAGAGGCACGGGCTGCGTCTGCCTCGGAAGCGCTGGCCGATGGCTTGATCGACTTCGTGGCGCTCGACCAGGCCGATCTGCTGCGCCAGCTCGACGGGTTCACGGTCGAGGTGGCAAACCGTTCGGTGACGCTGGCGACCGCCAACGCGCGGGTTCGGTCGATCGAGATGTCGCTGATCGAGGACATCCTGAGCCGGGTCGCCGATCCAAATGTCGTCGCGCTGTTGCTGTTTATCGGCGTGCAGGCAATCCTGATCGAGTTGGGCAGCCCAGGCGGGTGGATCGCCGGCTTCATCGGGGTTGTGTGTCTGGCGCTGGCGCTCTATGGTCTGGGTATCCTGCCGGTGAACTGGTTCGGGCTGGCGCTGATCGTCCTCGCCTTCGTGCTATTTGTGCTCGACATCAAGGCGCCAACCCACGGCGCGTTGACGATCGTCGGCGCTATCACCCTGATCGTCGGGCTGTTGGTGTTGTTCAGCCAGCCTGGCGTCGAAGAGTTCGGCCGGCTGTCCATTCCGCTCGTCATCGCGCTGGGCGTAGGAACGGCGCTGTTCTTCGGATTCATCGTCGCCAAGGGGCTTCGCGCCCAGCGCGCCAGTCCAGTGACGGGCATCGAAGGGCTGGTGGGATCGATCGGCGTCGCGCGCAGCGAATTGGCGCCTCAAGGGCTTGTGTTCGTGCAAGGTGAGCGCTGGCAGGCCATCGCCGAGGATGGGCCTGTGGCTGCTGGCGCGCCGGTGCAGGTTGTCGGGATCGATGGTTTTCGCCTGAAGGTCAAGCGCATGCAGAGTTGATCTCGGACTAAGCTTTTGTTAGCCCGCTCACAGTGGTCGCAGCGGACTGAAAAGCGGATGCGCTCTTGAAGAGAGGCCGAAGCAGCGGATAGGCAACGGACACATGCGGTGCAGTGCTCCCGTTAACGGATTTCCGCCCTCACAGATACGCCATCCGTTTATCCGGTGTTAATCTGTTGCCCTTATTTGATCGGCACTGTCAAAGTGCTGGCTACCGCAACGGATTGTGTCTCATGCTCCTATACGCTGCACGCCTGCTCGTTATCGCTACCTTATCACTCAGCGCCTGCGGGCAGGCTGCCACGCCTCTAGCGACCTCCATCCCACCCTCTGCCACAGGGGACGATACGTACGTCGAACAGCGCGAGCAGATGGTCGCCGATCAGATCGAAGCGCGCGGCGTCAGCGACACCGCCGTGCTCGACGCGATGCGCCGCGTCCCGCGCCATCAGTTCGTGCCCGCCGAGTATCTCGACCAGGTGTATGACGATCACCCCCTGCCGATCGGCTTCGGGCAGACGATCTCACAGCCGTACATCGTCGCCCTGATGAGCGAGAAACTGGAACTGGAGCCGGGCGCCAAGGTGCTGGAGATCGGCGCCGGGTCGGGCTACCAGGCCGCCGTGCTGGCCGAAATGGGGATGCAGGTGTACACGGTCGAGATCATCCCCGAGCTCGCCGAGCCGGCGGCGACGCGACTCCAGTCGTTGGGCTATACGGATGTACAGGTGCGCGCGGCCGATGGTTATTGGGGCTGGCCCGAAGAAGCCCCGTTCGACGCAATCATAGTCACGGCCGCCCCCGATCACGTGCCCCAGCCGCTGGTCGAACAACTCAAGCCGGGCGGCCGGATGGTCATCCCCGTCGGGCCGGTCGGAGCATTCCAAACGCTGTGGCAGTTCGTCGCCGACGAATCGGGCGAGCTGATCGCTCACAACCTCGGCGCGGTCAGCTTCGTCCCACTGACTAGGGGCGAATAGTCTTACCCTTCCGCAGGTTGTCAGGCGCTACGCAGAAAGACCGCGACGGTTGTGAACTCGTTCCGCAGAGGCCGGCACTGCTTAAACCTGCGGGAGGGTGGGAGATCTGACCAGGAGCGAGCAGACGCCGTAACACGCCGCCCCGCACGCGATCACGAACGAGAAGCCGAACGTCAACGCCAGGAGCGCGGATGCGATCGCGCTGATCACCGAGGCTGCGCCATTGATCCCCCACGCCCACGGCACCCATTCAGGCGCACAGCCTTCGAGATAGGCGATCCCTTTCGGGAACATCGTGCCCATCAGGAATCCCAGTGGCGCAAGCGCCAGCCCGCCGGCGATCAGTCGCACTTCGATCGACGCGAACAAGATCGCGCTCGTCAGGGCGCGGATCAGGCTCGGGTAGAGCGCGATCGCGATGGCCAGAGCGACCGTACCCGCGCGCCACGGCACGCGCCGCGACGACAGGCTGCCCAGCCCCGAGGCGATCAGCAGCGCGAACAGGACGACTGCCAGCGCGGTCGTCGGCCGCCCGACCAGCAGGATGTACTGCTGGACGAGCGGGATTTCGACGAACAGGAAACCGATACCCAACAGGCCGAAGTACGCCAGCGCCCACATCCGCAGGCCGATGCGGCCTGACAACGGGTTAGTAGTAGCGACTCTGCGAAGCGCCCCTGTGGGGTCAGTCGC
>JBOGUH010000351.1:0-4081 GCA_050695975.1 Anaerolineae bacterium | reverse complement strand
GCCAGGCGGCGCAGGTTGCCGTCCGGGTCGGTCAATGCAGCAACGAGTTCGGGAACAACCTCAAGCGAACGCGATTCTCCCAAAGCGTGAACGCGCGCCGCGCGATCTTTGCTTGTAGAAGTCGGAGCTGGTGGGGAACTCGGAATCGGTGTGGAGCGCTCATCCGCCGGGATAAGATGGCCCTGATCATCCTGTCGCAGCAGTCCTATTTCGAGCAGGGCATCCACCTGCATTGTCACATCTGATCGATTCAGACCGGTCAGGCGATCATACAGAGAGTGAGTCTGAAATCTTTCGACCCGCCTCGATCTCGATCCGACTAGCAGTTTAGCCACGCCGCTACGAGGTAGTTGGCCGGGAAGCGAGCGAACACATTCGAGTATCGCCTCAATCATTTTGGCGGAATCCCAGCCGTGGATGGCGACGATGACATCGTCGCCATACTGGTCGATGACTTCTGCGCTGATACCGGCGATTGTACGCAATTCGCTTTTGGTGCGCGGACGATGGCGGGCGAGCTGGCGCAGCGCTCCATCCCCAAACAGATACCAGTCGGGCTGGCCGAGCGCAGCAGCTTGCACACGGCGCCAGCGACGCAACGGCTCAAAAGGCAAGTCGGTCAACACAGCAGACGGCGTGGGTAATCCGGCAACAGGCTCAGGCTTCTGCGTGGGCGCGGCTTGCGCCGATGCGCTTTGCTCTCGCATCCACGCATTGGCTACGCACCGAATCACGCTGTAATCAATCTCCTCCGGCAGCAATGCTTTGATAGGCGCCAGGTAGCCGGCCGAGCCTACTTTTTCAATAGCCGCTCGGATTTGCATTTGCAGGTTTGAGGGAACGACAGCGTCGATGGACACCCGGTCTTCAGCGATAAGCTGGGCAAGATGAGAGTAGATCGTGCTTACGGTCAGACCGCGTTCGGCGGCGATCTGCTCCGGTGAGAGGCCGCGCGCGAGCATTTGACCGGTCAGCGCGACGGTGCCTCCGGCTTCGCGCTCGGCCCTGACCTTTTGCGCCGCGCCCGGCTGCACGGGCCGCAGATCGACCCTGATGGCAGTACGGGCTTCGAGCGCCGACTCGCCTTTTGGCGTGAGCTTGAGAGTGGGCAGCTTGCTCCCAACTTGCTTGAGATAACCGGTGTCGATCAACTGGCCGATCAGGGATTCGATCTCCGACAAGCGGAGCGTGATAAATTTGCCGTAGTTGCGAACTTTGTCGTAGTTGAACCGCGTCATGTCCTTCGCGGTCGAGCCTTTGAGTATCTGGGCGAGTTTACTCTTGCCGACTTCCCACTTCAAGTGGGCAGCCGTGTCGAGGACGATCAGCGCGGCGCGTTCGGATTGCGTCTGCGCCGAACGCGATTCCGCCTCAACCACTTCGGCGCGCGACAGGCAGTTGTCGCAGCACAGCGGCGCGTCCGCCGACCCGGTATCGCCGAAGTGATCGAGGATGGCGCGGCGGCGGCAGGCGTTCGTCTCCGCGTAGTCCACCATGATCTCGAGCTGTCGATACTTGTGCTCGCGGCGCGCGGCGACCTGCGCGGCGACAGCCTGCACATCCGACTCGGCCAGCGGCAGCGTCTCCACGCGAATCAAACCGAAGGCTCCGTCCGGAAAGCGGCGCAAGGCATGGGCTGCCTCTAATTGATCCAGCGCAACACGCGCCTTGATTTGTGGCAGGCCGGTAGCGCGCTCAATCTCGTCAAGCCTTGTTTCAGGCGAGCGGCGCAGAAACGAATGAACGGCGCGCAGATCGCCGGCGGACGGTGAATCGTTCTCGATGAAGAATTCCTGCAAGGCCGTGTCTTTGGGCGAGTAGAGCAAGATCACGCGAGCGGGCAGGCCATCGCGTCCGGCGCGCCCGGCCTCCTGGTAGTACGCTTCGAGCGTGCCGGGCATGTCGTAGTGCAGCACGAAGCGCACGTCGGGGCGATCGATGCCCATGCCGAACGCATTCGTGGCGACGGCGATCGGCAAATCGCCGGCCATGAAGGCATCCTGCACCTCGGCGCGGACATCCGGATCGAGCGCGCCGTGATAGTGCCGCGTTTCGATGCCGGCGACTTCTCGGATGAACTCGGCAACTTCCTCGGCGTCGCGGCGCGTGCCGGTGTAGATAATGCCCGCGCCTTCAACCGAGGCGAGAAAGTCGCGTACGAAGTTGAGTTTGGCTTTCACGTCGGGTGTGGAGAAGACTTCGAAAGTGAGGCTCGGGCGATTGAAGCCGGTGATGATGCGCTCGGCGTGAGACAATCCTAACATCCGAATGATGTCGTCCTGCACACGCGGTGTGGCCGTAGCCGTGAGGGCAAGTGTGACCGGCGCTTTGAAGTCCGCCCGCGCTTCGGCGATGTGCAGGTAGTCCGGACGGAAGTCGTGGCCCCACTGCGAGAGACAATGCGCTTCATCGACGGCGAGCAGACTGAGCGGAATGCGGGCGAGGGCCTCACGGAAGGCTCGGCTGCGCAGACGCTCGGGAGCGACGAGAACGATTTTGTATTGACCCTCGGCCAGGGTGCGCAGGCGGCGGGATTGTTCGGTGGTGTTCAGGCTGGAGTTGATGAAGGTCGCCGCGATGCCGCGTCGGGTCAACTGATCGATCTGGTCTTTCATCAGCGCGATGAGCGGCGAGATAACCAGCGCCGTGCCGGGCAACAACAGCGCAGCGAGCTGATAGATCAGCGACTTACCCGATCCGGTCGGCATGACGACGAGCGTGTCGCACTCGGCGAGGATGTGGCCAAGGGCAGCTTCTTGTCCCGGCCGGAACTCTGGGAAGCCGAAGTAGTGGCGCAGGGCATCGTGTGGGTTCATCGGACTATCCATCTCCAATCGTGGTCGGCCTTGAACTTCTGCTCCCCCGCTTCAATCCACACCGACAGCCGGTTTTCTTTCGGCGCGAATGGCTATATCCTCCCCTCGTGAGTGACCAAAGTCTAGCACAGATGGTTGCATTCGCAACCGTCTGGCGTGAGGACAGGAACAAAAACGCCCAGGGCGCGTTTCATTTTGGCCTCCAGTGCCAGGTGCACCCTCTTTGCCAATTCTTGTCAATAATTGATATACTCAAGGAAACCCGTTGTGACTAAGGCACACGAATATGGATAGTGAACGCATAACGCCAATGCTCGCGCAGTATCGGCAAATCAAGGCGCGCTTCCCCGACGCGATCCTTCTGTTCCGTCTGGGCGACTTTTACGAGACGTTCGAGAACGATGCAAAAACGGCCGCGCGTGAGCTCGAGCTGGTGCTGACGGCGCGCTCTTTCGCGAAAGGCGTGCGCCTGCCGATGGCCGGCGTCCCGCACCATCACGTGCAGTCGTACATCGCCAAATTGATCGAGCGAGGCTATAAGGTCGCGCTGGTCGAGCAGCTCGAAGATCCCAAGAAAGTCAAGCGGCTGATCAAGCGCGATGTGATTCGCGTGATCACGCCGGGCACGCTCGTCGAGGATGCGCTGCTGCGCGCCAAGAGCGAAAACTACCTCGCCGCGATCGTCTGCGAGCGCAGCCGCCGCGTACCTGATTTAACCGCAAAGAGCGCAGAGGGCGCAGAGAATAATGCTTTGAACTCTGCGCTCTTTGCGTCCTCTGCGGTGAGTTTTGGCTTAGCCATTGTCGACCTCTCAACGGGTGAATTTGCGACGACGCAGATCGAGGGCGCGGACGCGGAAACCAAACTGCTGGACGAGTTGCAGCGCGTGCAGGCCAGCGAATACGTGCTGCCGCCCTTGTTGGTGAACGATGAGCCGTTTGTCGCGCGCCTCAAAGCGATTCGCCCCGCGCGGCTTTCGCCCGTCGAGGAGCACATCGACGAGGCCGAGACGGCGCGGCGCGCCTTGACCGAGCATTTCCACGTGGCGACGCTCGACGGGTTTGGCTGTGAGCACTTGCCGTTAGCCGTCTCGGCGGCAGGCGCGGCGCTGCATTACCTCAAAAGCAACCAGCCCGGCGGCGAGAACATTTCGCCGCTTCTGCACCTGAACCATCTCTGGACTTTTTCTCTCGCCGACTATATGACGCTCGACACGGCGACGCGCCGAAATCTGGAACTGACCGCGTCACTCCCCTCTCCCTTTC
>JBOGUH010000350.1:0-3295 GCA_050695975.1 Anaerolineae bacterium | reverse complement strand
TCTCCTCGAAGCGCTCGTCGGCCAGCACCCCCGCCGTGAAGGCTTCGAGCGACGGCTCCGCGTGCATGGCGTGCCATTCGTTCCACATCTTCTTGATGGAACGACGTTGAGGGTCATGGCAGGCGACGTGCGACGCACGCTTGCCCTCGTAGCGAAGCGGAGAGGGTTGGAAGTGCGTCGCACGTTACTCGTCCCCCGCCTCAATGAACCTGAAACTCTCCAGCGCCAGCGCCGGGACGCGATGCACGCCGCCGTAGTAGCCTGACAGCGTGCGCCGCTCGCGCCCCACCCCGCGCACGCGCTTCAGCGCCGCGATCAACTCCTGGTCGACGCGCAGGTTCGTCACCGGATAAGCCAGCTCGCCGCGCTCGATCCACCACACGCCGTCGCGCGTCGTGCCGGTCACGCCGCAGTTGTGCGGCGCCGTCAGGCTGACGTACCAAAAGCGCGTGATGTACAGCCCGCGATCGATCGAGCGGATCAGCTCCTCGACGCTCAGCTTGCCCGGCGCCATCGACAGGTTCTCGGGCAGCGGGCCGTCCCAGTCTTCGTCGTAGGGTTGGGCGTGGCCGGTGGATACGCGCCCATCCTCGCGCGCGGCCGTCAATCGATCGTACACCGGCGAGGTCGGCACGCCGTCCACGACGATCGGCACACGCTGCTTGGGCACGCCCTCGCAATCGAACGCCTGCGGAAAGCCGTCCGGGTCGAACGCATCGTCGACGATCGAAATCTGCGGCGACAGGCAGCGCCGCCCGATGCGCCGATTCATCCAGCTGCGGTCTTCCTGCACGGCCAGTGCGCCCATACCTGCTTCGGCGAGCGCTTCGAGGATGTTGACCACGGCATAGGGTTCGAGCACGACCGGATACTCGCCCGCCTCGATCGGGCGCGGATGGCGATCGGTCAGCGCGTGATCGATCGCCTGTCGCTTCAGCGCTTCGACGTCGATCTGCGACAGCTGCCAGCCCGTCGCGTTGGCATACGCCGAAGCCAGCTCCGACGGTCGCTCGACCACAAACGTCAGGTCCACCTCGGTGTTCGGCGCGTACGCGAACAGGCCCTTCGAGTTCATCACGGCATACTCGGTCCAACCCGTGCTGAACGCGCCAGAGGCCAACAGCTTCGCCGCGCGCGCTGAACGGCAGATGTCCGCCACCACGCGGGCGCGGGCCTCGGGCGTCATCCCGGCGACTGCTTCGTCGTAAGCCACGCTGCGCGAGGCGGGCAGCGCTTGCGGCTCGGGCAGGCCAGGCCAGTCGGGGTTTTCCGGCGCATGCTGCGCCATGTCGCACGCCTGGCGCGTCACGCGTTCGATCCCCGCGGGAGACAGATCGTTGGTCGACGCCATGCCCACGCGCGAAGCGAACACCGCTCGCACTTGCAGGGCGGCATCCATTTCAGCCACGTTTTGGTCAATCACGTTATAGGCAAATCGGGTCAGGGAGTCATTCGAGGCAGTGAGCATCGCCTCGGTCTCATCCGCCTCGGAGAGCAGCATCGCGCGTTTGAGCATAGCCTCGATGTTGTGTTGGCCGATAAGACCCGGGCCATGTCCATTTGAACGATCAACGTGCATCGCTTCACTCCTGTACCCCCACGCTCCCCATGCTATCACGTGGACGTGACTCCCACACTCACCTCTGTGTCCGCTACCCCAAGCGAGCTGGCGTGCCGGGGCCGAACAACCGTCCCGACGGCCGGCCGATCAGCACACCGCACATCCCGCCGCGCTGGGCGACGTTGACGACCTGCTTCTGCGAGGCACGACCCAGTACCGCCAATCCGTACTTGGTCGGCGCAAAACCCATCACCGTATAAAACGGCTCGATGTGCACCGACCCGTCTTCGGCGACCACGGGGAACTCGTTGACCGAGATCGACGCCAGCCGCTGCACAACCCACTGCTCGTCGCCGCTCATCGCCTCTTCGATCGCTGCTTCCCAGTCTGCTTGACTCACCGATGGCCCGATCAGCACCCGGTCGCCACCGTATGATCGATTGGGCTTGATCACCAGCTCTTCTTGATATTTGCGCGTGTGCTCGAGGAGGTTCACCATCTCCCCGTCGGGCAGCGTCGTGCGCCGATCGGATAGCACGCGCGTCCACAGCACGTGCCGGCGGAACACCTGCCGCTCGTCAGCGCTGAAATATTTTTGCGTGAACTGCGGATCGGTCAGGACCTCCCAGCAGCTCTTGTGATCGAAATCCCCCGCCAGCGATGAGATCATCCGGTTCTGCTTGAATAGCGTCCGCAGCGGCCGGATGTCCACTCCCTCGGCTTCCAGATCGATGATGTCGCGGACTTCGTAATCCCGATACGCCACATCCACCGGACTGTCTTCGTACCACACGTCACCCTTCCTCATGTACAGCTCTGCTGGATCGGCGTGCAGGATCGTCAGGCCGTGGCGCTCGCGGTAATACTCGGCCAGCGCCGCCTGTTCATCAGGCCCATCGCCGGCGTACTTCGGCTCGACGAAGCACACGTTTTGCCCGGGCCGGCCGATGGCCTCCACGTGATCCAGCACTTCTTGAATGAACAACTCCCGCAGGTCCTGCCCGACTTCCATGTGCAACTGCGGCGCGTAGGCCTGGAGCACCGGCAGGACGATGTCGGCCAGCATCTGTTCGCAGACCGGGATCAGGTGGATTCCGCCCACGCCGCACAGGTTCGGCTCGACGAAACGCAGCGAGTCCTTCCACATCGGGCTGGTGAAGTCGACCGCCGCATCCAGCCGGCCGAACACCGGGCTGTTCTCGCGCTGGCTCGGCCCGTAGCTGTCCCACAGCCACTTCTCTTCCGGCGGGGTGAGTGGCACGACCTCGCGCACGGCAAAGTCCTGGATATACAGGTCGGGCAGCCGCTTGAGCGCGTTGATCAGCGTGAGTGAGACGTAGTGCAGGTAGGCCAGCTGATCGGGCATGACACCCGTGGGGCGCAAAAACACACGGATGGCCTCCGCTTGCCCATCGCGCATGTAGATCAGGTTGCGCTTGAATGCTTCCTCTGTCATCTGGTCGATCATCTCGGCAATCGTCTGCGGCGGAATGGAATAGAAAACCTGGCGCACCCGGCTGTCCAGGCTCAGGCCGCTCAGCCCGCGTTCTTCGGCGGGGGTCAGCATTGTGGTCATGGCGAGCTCCTTTCTGCGTGCGACGCACCCCTGCCCTCGCGGCGAAGCGGAGAGGGTCGAAGGCGCGTCGCACATAAATCACTCCCCCATGCTGGCGCCCCTATCCGCAACGTATGCGCGAATTATACTCGGACTCGACGTGCGGCGCACCTTGAAGG
>JBOGUH010000349.1:0-2316 GCA_050695975.1 Anaerolineae bacterium | reverse complement strand
CTCCTGTCGGTACTGCTCGACAGGAGAGAGGGGAGGGGAGCGAAGCGGAGAGGGGTGAGGCTATTGCGACTCGTCATTCGCGATGCTATAATCGCTTCACGTGCTGCTCTACATGCTGCGTGGGGCTTCCTGTGTAATTCTCGATTTCATGTTTAGGAGCTCGGACATGGTTAAACTCATCGCGTTGTACAAGAAACCCGCCGACGTGCAAGCCTTTGAAGAGCATTACGCCAACGTCCACCTGCCGCTGATCGAGAAGATTCCCGGCCTGCGCAAAACCGAACTCAGCCGGATCACCGGCGCGCCGCGCGGCGAGGCGCCGTTCTACCTGATGTACGAGATGTACTTCGACGACATGGACGTCTATAACCGGGCTATGGCCTCGGAGGAGAACAGGGCCGCCGGCAAGGATTTGATGTCGTTCGCGCGGGACATCGTCACGCTGATGATCGCGGATGCGTACGAAGACGAGGTGCGGAAGTAGCAGGAGTTCCTTCAGCTCCCTGAGTTCCTCAGTAATGTAACTCAAGGAACTCAGGGAACTGTGTCGTGACAGGAGCAAAATTTGACGCGTCCCTACACGGGCCGGCCGGCCGAGTCCTTCAACTTCGAATCCATCCTCTATCGCAAAGAAGGCCGCGTGGCGACGGTGACTTTCAACCGTCCCGAGGTCCTGAACGCGGTCAACTACCCGATGCTGCTCGAACTGTCCCAGGCGTTCCACGACGCCTCGTTCGACGACGCGATCGGCGTCGTCCTGCTGACCGGCGCTGGCGAGCGCGCCTTCTGCACCGGCGCGGACATGAACGAGCAGCGGGAGTTTGTCGAGCGACCGCGCGATTACTGGAAGTGGTTCGGCGCGTTTCAAGAAGCCCACGAGCGGCTGCGTAACATCGGCAAGCCGACGATCGCCCGGCTGAATGGGATCGTCGTCGGCGGCGGCAACGAGTTCAACCTGTCGTGCGACCTGGCTATCGCCGCGGATGACATTTACATCCGGCAGGTCGGCGCGTCGCACGGATCGGTCGCCGCGGCCGGAGCGACGCAGTGGCTGCCGATTATCGTCGGCGATCGGCGCGCGCGCGAAATCCTGCTGCTCAACGAAGAAATCCCGGCTCGCATCGCGTTGGAGTGGGGATTGGTTAATCAAGTCGTGCCGCGCGCGCAATTGGACGATGCCGTGGCAGTGATGGCGGCGAAACTGCTCGACAAGCTGCCCGAGATCGTGCGCTACACCCGGCAGCAGTTGAACTTCTGGAAAGACCTGTCGTGGAGCCTGACCGTCGGTCACACGCGCGACTGGCTGGCGATCCACAGCGCATCGCCCGAGACGCTGGAGGGCGTGCGCGCGTTCACCGAGAAACGCCGTCCCGATTACGAGACGCTGCGCCGCAAGGCCGAAGCCGACGAGTCGCCGGAGTATCCGCACGGCGCGCCGACGCTAACCTGTCCACACTGCGGAGCGAAGAACCTGCCGGCGCAGTTCAAGTTTTGCGGTGTATGTGGGGAGAATCTTTAGGTTTTGAATGGTGGACGTCGTCGTCATCGGCGCGGGGCCGGGCGGAAGCAGCGCAGCGTATTGGCTGGCGCGGCGCGGCCTCGACGTGCGGCTGCTCGACAAGTGCGAGTTCCCACGAGACAAGACCTGCGGCGACGGCATCGCGCCGCGCTCGCTGGCCGCGCTGGATCGGATGGGCCTGCTGGCGAAGCTCAATACGCCGCGCTTCACGGCAGCGCGCGCCTTCGGGCCAGGCGGCCGCCAGATGTGCGCATCGATGGGGATACGTGGTTCGCATTATCCCCAGTACAGTCTGGTGATCCGCCGGGCAGAGTTCGACGACGCCGTGCGCCGCCATGCGATCGACGCCGGCGCGGCGTTCAGCGGCGGCTTCAACGTCCAGTCGGTGCTGAACGCCGGCGAGCGTGTGGTTGTATCGGGTCAGCGCAGCGGGCGCATGGAGGTGATTGAGGCGCGGCTGGCGATCGTCGCCGTCGGCGCGAACATGGCGCTGCTCAAGTCGATCGGCATCTTGAAGCGGATGCCGCAGATGATCCTCGCCGCGCGGGCATACTTCGACGGTCTCGATCCGAAAGACGAGCTGCTCGACTTCTATTTCAACGACGTGATCCAGCCGGGCTACGGCTGGATCTTCCCGCTAGGCGATGGCGCGGCCAACGTCGGCGCCGGGTTCCTGTCGAAGCGCGGGCGCAAGACGACGGCGCGCGGAGCACTCGATTTCTTCCTGGAACGAAACGCGGCCGCGCGCGAACGCTTGAACGGCGCACGGCGAATCGGGCCGCTGAAAGGCTATCCGC
>JBOGUH010000348.1:0-4646 GCA_050695975.1 Anaerolineae bacterium | reverse complement strand
CTTCTAAAGCGCCGGTCACTTGCAAAAGAAGAAACCCGGTTTCTTCGGGAAACCTGGTTTCTCGTAGACTGGGTACGACTAGAAGTCGCCCATGCCGCCAGGCGGCATCGGCGGGGCCTTGTCTTTTTCGGGCTTGTCGGCGATGAGCGCTTCGGTGGTGAGAATCATCGCCGCAATGCTGGTGGCATTCTCCACCGCGCTGCGGGTAACCTTGGCCGGGTCCATGATGCCGCTCTTGATCATGTCCTCGTACTCACTGGTGAGGACGTTGTAGGCAATGTTCTTGTTCTTGTCTTCCTTCTGCTTGCGGCGCACGTTGTCGATGACCACGGCGCCGTCCATGCCGGCGTTCATGGCGAGTCGGCGCATCGGCTCTTCGAGCGCGCGGCGAACGATCGCGACGCCGGTGACCTCGTCGTCGATCTCCGGCTTGACTTTATCCAGCGCCGAGATGGCGTTGATTAGCGCCACGCCGCCGCCGGCCACCATGCCTTCCTCGACACCGGCGCGAGCCGCCGACAGGGCGTCTTCCACGCGGTGCTTCTTCTCTTTCAGTTCCACCTCGGTGCCGGCCCCGACGCGGATGATGGCGACACCGCCGGCCAGCTTGGCCAGCCGCTCCTGCAGCTTCTCCTTGTCGTAGTCCGACGTGGTGTTCTCGATCTCGACCTTGATCTGCTCGATGCGGCCTTTGATTTCCTTGGTGTTGCCCTTGCCTTCGATGATGGTCGTATTGTCCTTGTCGGCTGTGACCTTCGCGGCCTGACCCAGGTCGTCGAGCGTGACGCTATCGAGCTTGCGGCCAAGCTCTTCGGTGATCACGGTGCCGCCGGTCAGGACGGCGAGGTCCTGCAGCATGGCCTTGCGGCGATCGCCGAAGCCAGGCGCCTTGACGGCCAGCACGTTCAGCACGCCGCGCAGTCTGTTGAGCACCAGCGTCGCCAGCGCCTCGCCGTCGATGTCCTCGGCGATGACGACCAGCTCGCGCTTGCCGCGCTGGATCAGCTTCTCCAGCACGGGCACCATGTCGGAGGCGGCGGAGATCTTCTTGTCGTGGATCAGGAAGTAGGGATTTTCGAGGACGGCTTCCATCGCCTCGGGGTTGGTGATGAAGTACGGGCTGATGTAACCGCGATCGAACTGCATGCCTTCGACGTATTCGGTCTCGAAGGCCTGGCCCTTGCTCTCCTCGACGGTGATCACGCCGTCCTTGCCGACCTTGTCCATCACTTCGGCGATCAGATCGCCGATTTCCTCGTCGGCGGCAGAGATCGACGCGATGTGGGCGATGTCGTCCCTGTCCTTGACTTCGACAGACAACTTCTTGATCGCTTCGACGACCGCGTCGCGGGCCTGCTCGATGCCGCGCTTGAGCAGCATTGGATTAGCGCCGGCGGCGACCATCTTCAGGCCCTCGTTGACAATGGCCTGCGCCAGCACGGTGGCGGTGGTGGTGCCATCGCCGGCCACGTCATTCGTCTTGGTGGCGGCTTCCTTCAGCAGCTGCGCGCCCATGTTCTCGTAGGGGTCGCTCAGTTCGATCTCCTTGGCAACGGTGACGCCGTCGTGGGTGATGGTGGGCGCGCCGAATTTCTTATCGAGCGCGACGTTGCGACCCTTGGGGCCGAGTGTGGTGGCGACGGCGGTCGCCAGTATATCGACGCCCGTCTTGAGCGATCGCCGCGCGTCTTCGCTAAAGGTCAGTTGCTTAGCCATAGGTTTCTCCTTCGGTAGATGGGAATGGGGTCTGTCGAGCCAGCCTACTTCTCGACAATCGCGAGGATATCGGATTCTTTGAGGATGAGCAGCTTCTTGTCCTCGATCTTGACTTCAGTGCCGGCGTACTTGGCGAAGAGGACGATGTCGCCCTTCTTGACGTCCATCGGGATGCGCTTGCCGTCGTCGTCGGTGCGGCCGGGGCCGGCGGCGAGGACTTCGCCCTCCTGCGGCTTCTCCTTGGCCGTCTCGGGCAGGATGATCCCGCTGGCCGTCTTCTCCTCTTTCTCGAGGGGTTCGATCACCACGCGGTCGCCCAGAGGCTTGAGGTTCATCTTCAACTTAGCCATACTTCAGACCTCCTATTGGATTTCGGATTGTGGATTTGGGATTGCGGTTCTGCGCCCATGGCTTCTGGGTCGGTACAACAGAACCGGTTAGCACTCTCGCCGCGAGAGTGCTAACCGACTGCATATTACCACAGGATTTTGGGGGTTGTCAAGGGGAGGTGCGAAATTGCGGGGAGCGTAGTTTGCCAGCTGCACCCGACACCGGGCTGCCCGCCGATAGCCCTCACCTACCCATCCAGCGGCGCCTTGCTCGTCAGAAAATCGATCAGCCGCTGGGTAAGATCAGGACCATCGGCCGTATCGAAGATGTACGTGCCATGCGCATTGCCCTCGTAGACGTGCAGCGACTTCGGTGGATTCGCGCTGGCGTGCATCGCTTCGACATCGGCCGTGGCCGTGTCACGGCGGCTCCCAATCCACAGCGATGGCGCGCTCAGCAGACCGAGATCGTCGGCGGTCACCGCCAGTCCCTGAAACGCCTGGGGGCTTGACAGCACGACCAATCCGTCCGCTGCGACTGACGCGGCGACATGGGCCGATGCCGTGCCGCCCATGCTCGCGCCGATCAGAACGATGCGTTGCGCGCCCTGCTCGCGCAAAAACGAGGCTGCGGCCGTGACATCGCGATCGATCTGATCGACTTGCTTCTCTCCACCCGACTTTCCGTAGCCCCGGAAATCGTAGGCCAGCGCCAGGTAGCCGTTATCGGCCAGCGTCTGCGCGAAGGAGTGCCACGACTGTTGATCGGTCGGGAACATGTGTGAGAGGACGACGCCGACGCTGCCCTCGCCGAACAACGTGCCATTCAGAGTGACGCCATCCTCAGTTTGAAATGTCACTTCGCGCCGGCCGGTAGTCTCTCCAGCCGGCACGGCTGGCGAGTGCGTCAACACCGGCGAAGGCACGCTCGTACACGATCCCATCATCAGCACATAAATCAGAAGCAGTATTCGCGACATTGCTTTCATTTCGTTCGGCCGCCTTGGATGTGTATGTACCTCACTCGTCACTTATCATCGTAACACTTGAATGATCTTACGGTCCGTAACGGCGAAAGCGTATCGATCCAGTTCGCTCAGACGCACCCACTTGAAATCGGCCACGCCGATCGCCTTCGGCCTGCCCGACGCGACCCGGCACTCGAAGGCGTGGAGCGTAATCCGAAAGTGCGTGTAGGCGTGCTTCACCGTCGTGACCGGCTCGCCTACCTCAATCTCCAATCTCAATTCCTCCCCAATCTCGCGCCGCAGGCAATCTTCCAGCGACTCGCCCGGTTTGCGCTTGCCGCCCGGAAACTCCCACAGCCCGCCCAGCATCCCATCCGCCGGGCGCTGCGCGATCAGCACGCGGCCGTTCTTGCGGATCACGGCCGCCGTCACATCGTAGTGTGGTGTGGCTTTGCGCGCACGCCCGACCGGCAGTTGATCCTGAATGCCGCGCCGCCGCGCTTCGCACATTGCCGCGATCGGGCACACCTCGCACTTCGGGTCACGCGGCGTGCACACGGTCGCGCCGAGTTCCATCAGCCCTTCGTTGAACGGCGCGGCGCGGCCCTTCGGCAGCAGCGACTCGGCCAGCGACCACAACCCGGCGCGCGTCTTGGCCTCACGCGGATCGCGCTTAATCGCGAAGACGCGGCACAGCACGCGGGCCACGTTGCCATCCAGGATTGGCGCTTCGACGCCGAAAGCCAGGCTGGCAATCGCGCCGGCGCTGTACCGGCCGACGCCGGGCAGCTGCATCAACCCTTCGACCGTCTTCGGAAAGTGTCCGCCTCGCTCGCGGCTCACCCTCTGCGCAGCCCGATGCAGGTTGCGGGCGCGGGCGTAGTAACCCAGCCCCTCCCACAGCTTCAGCACCTCATCGAGCGGCGCATCGGCCAGCGCCTTGACAGTGGGGAATCGCGCCGTGAATCGCCTGAAGTACGGGATCACCGTATCGACCTGCGTCTGCTGCAGCATCATTTCGCTGAGCCAGACGCGATACGGCGTGCGCCGCCGCCGCCACGGCAGATCGCGGGCGTTCGCCTCGAACCAGGTGATCAACTTACGCGCGAGCGCCGAACGATTTATCGACTTGTCCATTTTGATCCACGAATCTACGCGAATAAACACGAATAAGAATTGGTGCAAATTCGCGTTATTAGCGGATAAGAATCTTCACGCCCTTCACGCTCGCCGGCCTTCTTCAGAGGGTACGGCTCAAAACTATACGCAACCTATGGTACACTCACTCCCGCCATGCCGCAAGCTTTCGACATCGCCATCGCCTGGAATTGGGAACACGATGCCGACTTCGTCGCGCTGCTCGACGCAGCCTGCCGCGCCCGCGCTTTGTCACCGCTGCAAGTCACGCCCCAGACGCTAACCGCCACGCTCGATCGTCTGCGTTCCGGCGACATCGCACTGCGCGTCCTACTCGACCGCGCCTGGGACATCGACGAAGCATTTTATCCACTCGTCGATGAGTGCCACGCGAAGGGCGTCCGCATCCTCAACGATCGGCCTTTGGCGCTGCGCGCCTGGGACAAGGCCACGATGCATTTAGAGTTCATTGCGGCTGGCCTGCACACGCCGCACA
>JBOGUH010000347.1:0-7763 GCA_050695975.1 Anaerolineae bacterium | reverse complement strand
GTCCTTGAAATCGACGACGATCGCATCGTCGGCCCGGTTGCGAACGCCGGTCGCATTCTTGGTGTCTTCCCAATACCACTCGACCACGGCCTGATCGCCATCGATGATCGTCCGCCGGATGTCGATCCGCACGTCCGAGTAACGTTCGGCGAAGCGGGCCAGCACTTCACGGATAGCCGCTTGACCCTGCAAGCGTTTGCTCGGCACGATGAATTCACCATCGGGCGTGAACAGCGCCGCAAATGCATCCGCGTCGCCGGCGACCCAGGCCTGGCCGGCTTGTTCGATCAGCGCTCGAATCTCATCCGGTTTCATCACGACCTCCTGTCTGCCGGTCACGACTGAGGTTAAGCAGTCACCAGGTTAATTCTTCAGCCGTGATACGTTGGATCACGTCAAATTCATCGAGCGCCGGTGGTTCGAGCCCGGCATGGATGCGGCGAAGGGTATCGGGATCCTCTCGGCGAAGGCCGGGGCTGGCGCCGATGCGCTGTTCGTTGCGTTGCAGGCACACGTCGAGCGGAACGTCGAACCACATGCCGATCACCCTCGCCCCGGCTGCGCGCGCGCTGTTGACTGCATACGAGCGGTACTGGCGCTGCCAGTGAGTGGCGTCGACAATCACCGATGCGCCGCAGGCCAGTCGCTCACCGAGACGCAGGCCGAGCTTGGCGAAGACCCGATCGCCCTCAAACGGATCACCGCCCGCGCGACGGATTTCGTCACGCACCACATCGGCCGACAGCACGGACGCGCCGAGGCGCTTGGCGTTCTGCAAGGCCCAGCGGGTCTTGCCACAAGCGGGCGCGCCGATCAAGACGTAGACAGTTTGCATATCGCCTATCGCGCCACTTGCACTCATCATCCATCACTCGTCATGCCTGCCCTTGTAGCGAAGTGAAGGGGGTTTCCCTCATCAAGCGTCAGGTATCACGCTCTCGCGGAACCGCCCATGGCTTCAAGCCCCTTACGATTCCCGCAGATTTTACACCAAGACGGGATAAGTCGGAATCCCCCGCCTTGCCATTCCAAACACGCTTCGCGTTGCTTACCTCCTCTCGTTGACGCACCCTCGTCCGCGTGCTACAATCCTTCGCGTTCAAGGAGTCGTGAGATGAGCCGAGCCAGGCAAACCATCTATCTCGATCATGCGGCGACGACGCCGGTCGATCCGCGCGTGATCGAAGCCATGCAGCCATACTGGTCCGGCGCGTTCGGCAATACGTCGTCGATTCACGGCGCCGGCCGCGCGGCGCTCAAAGGGCTGGAGCAGGCGCGCCAAACCGTTGCCAACGTGCTGGGCTGCCATCCGATGGAGATCGTGTTCACCGGCTGCGGCACGGAGAGCGATAACCTGGCGCTGCGCGGCGCGGCCTGGGCGGCCCGTCAAAGTGGTCGCGGCAACCACATGATCACCACACCGATCGAGCATCACGCGATCGGCGTGACTGCCGAGCAACTTCACGAGATGCATGGATTCGATGTGACGTTTGTCGCGGTTGACGAGCACGGCCTGGTCGATCCCGACGCGATCGGCCGCGCGATCCGCCCTGACACCTGCCTGATCAGTGTGATGTACGCGAACAACGAGGTCGGCACGATTCAACCCTTGCGCGAGATCGGCCAGATCGCTAAAGGCAAAGGCATTCCCTTCCACACCGATGCGGTGCAGGCGGGTGGGGCGCTCGACCTCGACGTCGATCGATTGAAGGTGGACCTGCTGGCCTTGTCGGCACACAAATTCTACGGCCCGAAGGGAGTCGGCGTGCTGTACGTGCGGCGCGGGACGGAACTGGTGCCGGCGCTGACCGGCGGTGGGCACGAACGCGGTCACCGGCCGGGGACGGTGAACGTCGCCGGCAGCGTCGGGCTGGCGACGGCGCTGAAGCAGGTGCAGGAGGCGCGTGAAAGTGAGAATGCGCGCGTGTCGGCGCTGCGCGATCGGCTTGTGGCCGGCGTGCTGGCGCGCGTGCCCGATGCGAAACTGACCGGTCACCCGACTCAGCGGCTGCCCAACAGCGCCTCGTTTGCGATTTGCGGCGTCGAAGGGGAATCGGTGCTGCTGGCGCTCGACCTGGAGGGTATTTGCGTTTCGACCGGATCGGCCTGTACCACCGGCGAGGCGGAACCTTCATTTGTGCTGACGGCGATGGGCCTGCCCCGTGAGTGGGCGGTCGGTTCGCTGCGGATGACGCTGGGGCGCCTGACACACCTGAAGGACATCGACACGGTGCTGGACATGCTGCCGATGGTCGTCGAGCGGCTGAGGGAGCATACACCGATCGCGATTGCGAACTAAAGAGAAACTCTCGCATCCGTCAAGAAGCGCCTACGCAAACAGGGCAAGCTCAGTGGCTGATTACAGTATCACTTTCGCGCGTTCCGCTCGGAAAGAACTGGAAGCGCTTGAGTCATGCAGATGGATTATGAGAACACTCGTGTCGTCGTCGCGATGAGCGGCGGCGTGGATAGTTCGGTCGCGGCGGCGCTGCTGGTGGAGCAGGGCTACGACGTGGTCGGCATCATGCTCAAACTGTGGAGCGAAGAAGGCGGCGCGCGCGTCAACAAGTGCTGCACGCCCGCCGACGCCGCCCTCGCGCGTTCGATCGCCGATCAACTCGGCATCCCGTTCTATTTCGTCAATATCGCCGATTCGTTCAAGTCGATCGTCGTCGATTTCTTCGTCGAAGAGTATGCCGCCGGCCGCACGCCGAATCCGTGTTTCGAATGCAACCGGCACGTCCGCTTTGAGTTGTTACTCAACAAGGCGCTCGGATTGGGGGCGCAGTATCTGGCGACGGGGCATTACGCACGCGTCCGGGTGTCAGATAGCAAGTATGAACTGCTGCGCGGCGTCGATCCCAAGAAAGATCAATCTTACGTGCTCAGCGTTTTGGGGCAAAAAGAACTGGCTCACGCGATGTTTCCGCTGGGCGCGCTGACGAAGCCGGAAGTGCGCGCGCACGCGGCCCGGCTGGATCTGCCGGTCGCTGAGAAGGCTGAAAGCCAGGACTTGTGTTTCCTGGGCAGCGGCGATTATCGCGAGTTCCTGGCACGGCACGCGCCCGATGCGATCCGCCCCGGCGTCATTCGCGACACGACCGGCAAAGTGCTCGGCCAACACGCCGGCCTGCCGTTTTACACGATCGGCCAGCGCAAGGGATTGGCTATCGCCGCGCCCGAGCCGTTGTACGTGATGGCGAAGGATGTCGCCGACAATACGGTCATCGTCGGCACGGCCGCCGAGCTGGGTCGCTGCGACTGTGCGGCGCGCGGGATGCACTACGTCAGCGGCGCAACGCCAGTCGAACCCTTCCGCGCCGAGGCGAAGATTCGCTACAAGGCGCGCGAAGCGGCGGTGACGGTATTCCCGCAGGGCGATACGGCCCGCGTCGAGTTTGACGAGCCGCAGCGCGACATCACGCCCGGCCAGGGATTGGTACTGTTCGATGGCGAGATCGTGTTGGGGCAGGGGATTATTGTTTGAGGTTAGGCAACACAATGCCGCCTGCACTCTTGCTGTCCGCATTGCTATCCACTGCCTACGGCGCCGCCTTTCACTTCTGGCGCGGGGGCGATCTGCGTCGATTAGGGTTGTTTCTCGTCGCCGGCTGGGTGGGCTTCGGGCTGGGGCAGTTGGCCGGACTGTTGATCGACTGGAATGGCGCGATGCTCGGCGAAGTCCACCTCGTCGAAGCGACGATCGGCAGCCTGATCGCGCTGCTGGTTGTCAACCGTCCGCCCGCATGATATAATCGCGCGTGAGGATCGTCCATGCAGTCCGATCAGCCTAAGTTATCCCCTGAGACTCCAGCACGCCGCCCCAATCGAGGCATCCTCGTCGCCGTCATCGCCGTTGTGATCGTCGTGCTGGTGCTCGGCGGCTTTGCCTGGATGATCCAGGCCGGCGCGACGGCGACCGTGCGCGACGTGTTCATCATTTTGATGGCGATCGTGTCCCTGTTCATCGGACTGCTGCTGCTGGCGCTGGTCTACCAGATCGCCGCGTTGACCCGGATGCTGCGCGAGGAGATCAAGCCGCTGCTGGAGAATGCTCAGGAGACGATAAATACTGCGCGCGGCGCCACGACGTTCGTCAGCGACAATGTGGTGCGTCCGGTGATCGGCATCGCGGGAACCGTTGCCGGCGTTGCGCGCGTGATCAGCATGTTGAGTGATCTACGCCGCCCACGGCGATGACTCATGGATCCGCACATAACCTACACGAAGGAGTAGAGCAATGAGCGACAATGTTGGAAGTGAAACAGGCGCCTTTCTGGCCGGCTTTGTGATCGGCGGTCTGGTGGGCGCGGCGCTGGCTTTGGTCCTGGCTCCGCAGTCGGGCGAAGAGTCGCGCCGCCTGGTGCGCGAGAAAGCTTACGAGCTGCGCGATCGGGCCGAGGACATTGCCGAGGATACGCGCAAGCGCGTCGAGGAGATGGCAGAAGAGGCGCGCAAGCGCGCCGAGGAAATGTCGGAAGAAGCGCGCAAACGTGGCGACGAAATGTCGGAACGCGGCAGGAAACTGTACGAAGAGCAGCGCGATCGGCTGAAGGATGCTGTCGAAGAAGGCAAGAAGGCTGCCGCTCGCAAGCGCGTTGAGCTGATGGGCGGCGCGCAGGAAGAGACCGCCGAAGCAGAGGCGTAGCCTCAGTACATCCCAGATTGCTTCCGCCGGGTTCGTAACCCGGCGGTTGGGCGGCGGGTTCATAACCCGCCGCAAGCAGAAATTGGATCTACTGAGCCTCACCTTCGTCGGCGCGCGGCAATAAAAACAGGTGTCCCATGAACAGACAGACGAAGATGCTGATCGTCGACGACGATGCCGACCTGTGCAGCATGCTGGAGTTTTACTTCGGCAACCTGGGATACGAAGTTCACATCGCCCGCCGTGGCGCAGCGGCGGTGCGTATCGCCCGCGATGCGCGCCCGGACGTGATCTTGCTCGACGTGGCGCTGCCCGATTCCAACGGGTACACCGTGGCTCGCACGCTGCGCACCGATCGTTACACCCAGCACATCCCGATCATTTTTCTCACCGCCCACGCCGACCAGCAGGGCCGATTGGCGGCTCTGGAATTGGGCGCCGAAGACTTCATCGCCAAGCCGTTCGACGCGCAGGAACTGCGCCTGCGCATCGAACGCGTACTGAAATCTTGAAGAAACCCGGTTTCTCGCAGGGCGCTGCGTCGCGAAGTGGGCAGCGTGGAAAAACCGGGTTTCTGCGGTGGCTTCAGCCCCGGCCTCCGGCCAGCCGGCTGGCAGCGGGCGAACGTCGCAGCGCGCTCATGGCCCACACGCCTACGGCCGGGCCGATCGCCAGAAACGCAAAGGCCCATTGCCATCCCACCCGCTGTTCGAGCGACGGGATCAGTCGAATGGTGACGAGCGTCAGCAGGAACCCGAGGCTGGTCTGCAGCGTCAGCGCCGTTCCCGTATACTCTGCCCGGCACAGTTCGCTCACGCAGGCGGAAAACTGCGCCGAGTCGGCCACCACCGCGAAGCCCCAAACCAGACTCAGCGCGACGAGCCAAACCGGATTGCCGCCGTATAACAGTCCTACGCTCAGGGCGCACGCGCCACTGATCAGCAGGGAGGCAATCGTGAGCGTTGTGCGGCCCAGCCGATCCGCCAGCTGGCCGGTAACCAGACTCCCCGCTCCACCCGCGCCGATCACTGCAAAAGCCGCGAGGCTCGCCCACGCTGGACCCACGCCGACGATGTTGAAACTGGCCAGCAAGAGGGCCGGTATCCACGCCCACATGGCATACAGCTCCCACATGTGGCCGAGGTAACCCAGGTTAGCCAGGACGAGCTCGCGCTGGCGCAGAACCTCTCCGACGTATTTCCAGTTGAAGCGCGGCGCCGCAGTCTTGTACGGCCCCTCGTCGACAAAGACGGCGGCGACAAAGCCGCCCAATACGGCTAACCCGGCCGCCCCATACAACACGGTCCGCCACTCGTCCACTCCGCCGAAGGCATTGATGAGATGCGGCGCAGCCGAGCCTAACGTCAGCGCCCCGACGAGCAGCCCGATGCCCAATCCGCGATCTTCTTTCGTCCAGGTCGCCATGATCTTCATGCCGACGGGATACACACCGGCGAGGAAAAGGCCGGTGAGGAGGCGCAGCCAGAGTGCCAGGCCGAGGCCCGTTGCGAGTGTCGGAATCAGCGCGGTCGCGAGGGCAGCCAGCAGCGCCGAGGCCGTGAACAGGCGGCGGGCCGGTATCCGATCGGCCACGTTGAAAACCGCCGATCCAAATGCGCCGGCGACAAAACCGATTTGCACGGACATGGTGAGCCACGCCCGCCCGGACTCGTCCAGACTCCAGGCTGCGGCGAGGGCCGGCACCACGGCCGAGGCCGAGAACCACACGGCCATCCCAAGCAGCTCGGCCAGCGATAAGAGGAGCAAGGTACGCCATTTGCCTGGAGTGCTGATACGCCTCCTTTTCAGGCCCCGGACGTTTCAGAAGACTTCTGAGGTCTTGCTGCCACAGGTCTGCCGGGACCAAGAATCTTCACTCGCCACCTCTGCGTTTGTCTCGTTTAGCGATGGGTCTGGTGTCACGTCGGGAGGCCGTCGTGTTCAACGCTCGCTGGCATTTGGGGCGGAACCCGGAGCGCGTCAGCGATCGCCCGGTGGGCGGCAATCGCCAACAGCTCGGGATCGTCATCGGGTTGAGGCGTCACCGCCGGCAACGGGATCAATAGCGCGTGAATTGGGCCGGGCCAGCAGGCCAGCCGCCAAACGGCGCGCATGAAGCTCTCGTCTCCCCAGGCGATTACTTCGGGCCGATCGTAAAGGATGGCGCAGGGCAGGTACGGGATGTGATACTCGACGGCGATTTCAAACGCGCCGAAGCGGAACGGCCGGAGCGCGTTGGCGGGGCCAATGCCGCCTTCCGGAAACAGCACGATCGGCGGATAACGCTCGGCTTCTGCGATCCGCTTGCGCGTCTCGGCGCGCGATGGCTTATCGCTTCGATTGACGAAAACGGCGCCGATGGCTCTGGCCATCCAGCCAATCAACGGCCACGATCGAATTTCGATCGCGCTGACGAAGCGCACAGGCAGCACGTGCAGCAGCATCAGAATGTCGAAGTAGGTGGTGTGATTGGCGAAGACCAGCCCTCGATGCTGCCGAATCCTTTCCGGCTTGGGACAGTGGAAGCGGACATTGAAGACCAGCATCACCAGGCGGGCCACCAGCGTACAGATCCAGGGCGCGAGGCGAATGCCCTGATTGCGCATCGGCAGCCAGGCAACCGCCAATACCAGCAGTGTGCCGATCCCGATGATGGGGAAGGCAATGGCAAGACGAAGGATTCCCAATAGGGAGCGCATGACCTTATTGATTATTGCGTAGTGCATACGTGGTGGGTAGGCCAGCATCTTATAGCATACATGGCGTTTGTCTGTCAAATGAAAGGCGCGGTCAGTATGGCTTTTACGAAGTCACATATTCCGGTTGTGGAGGCCGTTGCACTGCCGCCGCAGTGCGAATCAGGGCTTTTCCACTTTCACCGCGCGTCGCCCGGGGATGGGATCGCCCGGCGATTCATCGCCGGGCTACGGCGCAGCGCCCCGTGAACGGGGCTGGCCCGAATAGCCGGATTCATCCGGCGCGGTGTTGTAGCGCGGACATTTGATGTCCGCGCGTCGTCCGGGGATGGGTTGGCCCGGGATGGGTTCGTCCGGCGATGGGTTGGCCCGGGGATGGGTTGGCCCGGCGATGGGTTCGTCCGGGGATGGGTTCGTCC
>JBOGUH010000346.1:0-2394 GCA_050695975.1 Anaerolineae bacterium | reverse complement strand
CACTTCCAACCCTCTCCGCTTCGCTACGAGGGCAGGCTGCGTCGCACGTAGCTATTCAGCGTTCATCATGTGCGATGCTCACCAAAGTACTGACCTCACCCCCGCTGCACGGCCAACTCGGCGTCCTGGACGAACTAATCTTGTTCTGCCTGCCTGTCGTCATCGCGATCGTCGTGCTGGCTATGACTTCGCAGCGGGCCAGGCAGAAGCACGAGAGAACGCAGACGCGACCGCGAAAGAGCGATTATGACGAAAATCATCTTCACCACTGACTACTTCAGTCTTGAGCAAGACAGCGACGGCATCAACTTCATTCGTTCGGGCGACGCTGTGGTGGTCGTGCCTGTTAGCGATAGCGGCCAGGTACTGCTGGTGAAAGAATACGCCCCGGCCTCTGGCGGCGAGATGGAAGTCGGTGTGGCGCAGGCCGACACGGCCAATCGCGAACTCCAAGAAGAAATAGGATATCGAGCCGGGCAGTTGGACTTGATCGGCGAAATACGGCCCTGGGCCAAATACCTGGCGGTACGCAACTGCGTGTATCTGGCGCGCAAATTGATGCCGAGCAAACTGAAGGGAGATGAGGCCCACCCAATCACGGTGCGCCCGATCTCGCTGGATGACATTGGCAGCCTGATTGGCGCTGGCGAATTACACGACGCCGTGACCATCGCCGCCTTGTATCTGGTGCGCGAGCATCTCAAAGGTGATGGCCCATGCCCGCCCTAGTTCCCGCCGCAGCGGGAGCACTGCACCGCATGTGTTGCACTGCGGCGGGTGGCAGTGCAACTGCCACCCGAACCCCGCAGAATTAGATGGTTAAAGAGGCTATTTTGAAAGACTTGATGATGCGAGCGATGGACTTGGCCCAACGGCGCGGCGCCGAATACGCAGACGCACGCATCGTGCACAATGTCAACGAGAGTATCTCGGTGAAGAACGGCGTGGTCGATGCGCTGAACAGAGACGAGAGCATCGGCTTCGGCGTGCGGGTGCTGGCCGGCGGCGCGTGGGGCTTCGCCTCCAGCCGCGAGTTGACCGCTGCCGAAGTCGACCGCGTCACCGACCTGGCCTTCCAGATCGCCCAAGCCTCGGCGCTGGTCGCTCACGATCAGCCGGTCGATCTGGGGCCAGCCATCACCAGCCGGGGCGCGTACGTCACGCCGGCCCAGATCGATCCGTTCACGATCTCAGTTGAAGACAAGCTCGGCGTGCTGATGGCCGCCGACGCCGCGATGGGCAAAGTGAGACGGATCAAAGTGAGGCAGGGCAACCTGATGGCGATCAAGGAACACAAGCTGTTCGCCAACAGCGAGGGGGCTTTCACCGAGCAGACGATCGTCGAGGTGGGCGGCGGCATCTCCGCTACCGCCGTCGGCGGCGACGAAGTCCAGCGCCGATCCTATCCGACCGCGATGGGCCGCCAGCAGGTGACGGCCGGCTGGGAAGCGGCCCTGGCCTGGGATCTGCCCGGCCACGCCGAGCAAACCGCCAGCCAGGCCGTGCAGCTGCTCAGCGCCGATGCCTGCCCCAGAGACATTCGGACGACTGTGATTCTGGGGGGCGGCCAGGTAGCGCTGCAAGTGCACGAATCGTGCGGCCACCCGATCGAACTGGATCGCGTCTTCGGCACCGAAGCCGCCTTCGCGGGCACGTCGTTCCTCACGCCCGAAAAGCTCCACACTTTCCGTTATGGCTCGGAGGTCGTGAACCTGACTGCCGAAGCGGTGCGCCCGTATGGCCTGGGCACGTTCGGCTGGGACGACGAGGGCGTGCCGGCGCAGACGACGCCGATCGTGCAAGACGGATTGTTCGTGGGTTACTTGATGTCGCGCGAGACGGCCTCGCGGCTGGGCCTGACGTCGAACGGCTGCATGCGCGCCTCCGGCTGGAATCGTATCCCATTGATTCGCATGACGAACGTCAGCCTGGAGCCAGGCATGTGGCGGCTCGACGATCTTATCGCCGACACCGACGACGGCCTCTTCATGGAGACGAACCGATCGTGGAGCATAGACGACAAGCGCTACAACTTCCAGTTCGGCGCGGAGGTTGGCTACGAGATCAAAAGCGGCAAATTGGGGCGGATGCTGCGCAACTGCACCTACACCGGCATCACGCCGGAGTTCTGGAATTCGTGCGACGCCGTGTGCGACGCCGACTCCTGGGTGATGTGGGGCACGCCCCACTGCGGCAAGGGACAGCCGGGGCAGATCGCGCACACCGGGCACGGCGCGGCGCCGGCGAGATTCAGGAACGTGCGTGTCGGGGTGGTCTAACACAGCCCGTCATCATCGCTACCATCATCGCCTCGGTGCTGCCGCAGGTGACGGTCAGATGCGCGTCGGCATCGATGTCCAGCTTCATGAAGCGTGATTGCTTACGGGCCAGCGC
>JBOGUH010000345.1:0-4570 GCA_050695975.1 Anaerolineae bacterium | reverse complement strand
TGCGGGGTTGGAGATTGGACTTCATCCTTCCGCCTTCCGCCTTCATCTTTCATCGTTACCCATTGGCCCGATCGCCATTCGCCCGACACGACGGCTGCGCTCGAAGCATGGCGCTGCCAGGCCTGGCTGGTCAGGCGGCGATTCGCCGCATCCAGCTCGGCAATCGCGCGCTGGGTTTCTTCGGTCAGGCGCAGGTTGTCGAGCGTCACGCCGATCTGACTGGCCAGGGCGATCGTTAACCGCTCTTGAAGTTCACTGAACGCCGCGTCTGCGTCAAAGTTCTGCAGCCCGATCATGCCCAATACCCGCTCGCCCACCACGATCGGAACGCCGAGGAACGCACCCGGCTGCTGCTCCCAAGTCTTCAGGCCGAGTTGCGCCAGCCGGATGCTCGCCTCGGCGGCGTTCATGCGCAGCACCTGGCGCATTCGAATGACGTACTCGGTTCGCCCGATGCCGAACGGGCGCGTGATTACATCGAGCGATCCGAAGTCCGGCCGCACCTGCACGATGAACCGAATTTCGGTCTGGGCTTCGTCCGTCAGCGCCACGTAGTAGTTGTCGATGCCGATCACCGACTGAATGTGCGTCAGGGCACGCGCGCGCAGATCGTCGAGCGTGCGGCTGCTTGCGATATCGCGCGACATTTCGAGCAGCCTGTTCAGCGCATCGACGTTGCGCTGCGACTCGGCGTACAGGGCGGCGTTGTTCAGCGCAATCGCAATTTCGTCGGCCATCGACTGCAGGACGGCGGCGCTGGTTTCGTCGAACGCGGCCTCCTGCGTCGATTGAACGTCCAGCGCGCCCAGCAGCCGATCGCCGACGACCAGCGGCAGCGCAATCTCCGAGCGCGTGTACGGCAGCAGCGGATTCGCGAACCGGATCGCTTCCCGGCCAACGTCGAGCGCGACGCGCGGCTTGCGCGTGACCGTGACCGTGCCGACCATCGACCGCCCGCCGATCTCCAGTTTGTGGCCCCCCATCAGCAGCGCCTGGCCCGCTTTGCCCGTGGCCGCGCGCAACACCGCGAACTTGCCGGCTTCGTCCAGCGTGAAGACCGCCGCGTAGTAGAAGCCGAACCAGTCGGTAATCAGGTCGACCACCTCGCGCAGCAGTTGATCGGGATCGAGGATCGAGGCCACCGCGCGGCCCACATCCGCGCTGGCTTGCAACTGCGCGGTGCGCACCTCGACTTGCAATTCCAACGAGTCGATCAAGACGCGCATTTGCGCGGTCATGCTGTTGAACGTCGTCGCCAGCTCGCCGATCTCGTCACTCGTTTCGGCACGGGCCTGCGCCGACAGATTGCCTCCGGCGATCTGCGCGGCAACGCCGGTGAGACGGCTAATCGGAGCAGCCAGCACGTGCGACAGGCCAAGACCGGCAACGCCCATCACACCGGCGATGACAACGGCCAGGACCAGAGTCTTACGCGTTTGTTCGTCTGCGGCAACCAGGAAGACGCTTTGTGGTTGAATGAAGGCCACCTGCCACTGCCGCGTGTTCACGAGCGCCACGGCGACCTGATCCACTCCACCGCTCGTGGCCACATCGCGCGCAGCGAAATAAGGTTGAATGGACGCGTTGGCGAGGCGCCGTGCGAGTTCGGGCAGGTTGGTCGACAACTCCGCAGCCGGGCGATCGGGCAGACGTCCAACCGCTTGCAGCTGGGCAATGCGCTCGGGTTCGAGCGGCGCGACGGTCTTGAAGATCCTTTCGGGCGCGATGCCGTGCGCCAGGTGCAGCTGGTTCTCGTCGAACAGGACGCCGAACGAGTCTCGCCCGGCCAATCCGTTCGTCTGAGCGATGAGTTCCTGCAAGACAGCGGCGTCATAGCTCACGCGCAACACGCCGACGAATTCTCCCGCCTCGTCTCGCACCGGGCTGCTGAAATACAGCGCCGCGGCCGTCTGAGAAAATTCGACGGGTGAGACGTACGGCCGGCCGCTGGTGAGTGGCACATGGAAATAGCCGCGCTGCGACTGATCCGCGCCGACGCTCGACGCATCCCTATCGAGGACGATCCGCCCCTGCCGGTCGAGCAGCGCATAGGATGTGATGCCGCCAGCGCGGTCCTCGCTCTCGTCTTTTTGATTCAACGTGTTCAAGATGTCCAGCGCTTCCGCTTCTTCTGGAGTGCCGGCTCGCCGATTGGCGGGCCGGCCCAGGTAGTGTGCCAGAGCCGGCAATTGCGCTTCGACTTCGATAGCGGCCAGGTTACTCTCGATAAAGGTGTCGATAGTGTTGGCGGTTTCTTCGGCGGCCGCGAGCAACGCCTGGTTCGCCGCGTGGGTCAGCGCTTCCCGCGTGGCCCGGCTATTGACAATGGTCTGCACGCCGAGCGGAAAAAACGCCGCAGCCAGGAAGCTCAAAATGAGCTTGGTCGTCAAGGGATAGGATGAGAATTGGCGCAGGATGAAGAAACCGCAAGCCAAAATCAACACGCCGACGAGGGCCGGGATGAAGGTCTGAAGCGCCGAGACGGACAGCTGGCTGGCCGGCGCCCACAGATCCAGCAACCCGGCTGCCATTCCCGAACCGACGCTCGCGATGAATGCCCGCCCTATGTCCTTTGGCGACAGCGTCTGCGCCCCAATCGCAAGCGTTACCAAGATGACGGCCAGGCCCCCAACCAAGCCAAGACCGGAGATCAGGAAAGCAAAGAGGATGGGCGCCACGAGACTGGCGTCAATCAGCAGCTTCGCGGCCAGACTGGGGCGGCCGCGCCGGCTCAACCAGACGCCGACGGCGGCCACCAGGCACAACGCCACGGCGATTCCCGCCAAGGCGAACATCTGCCATGCCTGGCTTTGAACGGCAAGATAGATATCCACCGAAGCGGCGACCGTATTCCCGACGAGGTACAGGATAGACACTCGGAAGGCGTTGCGCGCCTGAGGGGAGGCTTGTGTCCCAGGCGCTTCTTGCCGTGCGGCAGATGGGTGAGTAGTGGAAGCGGTCACATCAATTCTCCAAAGGCTCATTCCGCGCAGCCGTTGCCGTCCAGGCTGCCGCCGCTGCGGGCCTCACCGCTCGAGCCGAGGCGTACCGCCACTCGCGTCGCTTTGAGATGGCGCGCCAGTTCTTCCGCCGCCGTCTGTAGAATGCGTTCCACGTCGGTCCCGCGTCGAACCTTTTCGGTCGATTCGCTCAGTGCGTGCTCGCGCCAGGCACGTTCTTTGGCCGTTTCGAGCAGGCGCGCATTCTCCGCCGCTTGCGCCACGTGGCCGGTGAGAGCTTCGAGTACGCTGGCTAGCTCGTCTGTCCAGATACCCTCCGACACGCTCAGGCGCAGCGCGCCGATGGCTGTGCCGCGCAAGAGAATCGGCACAGCGACGCCCAGTGTGTTCGGTGACACGCCCGGCCGAACCACGATCCGCCCGCTCGACAGCGACTCAGCGACTTCCAGGAAATCCTTCTGCTCCGCTGTGCTGTCACTGCTCACCCACATCACGCCTCGACGGGCCGCGCGGTGCGAGAACTCGGCCCAGGCTTCACCGGTGAGACGGCGGTTGATCGCGTCCAGTTCGTCTAGCGCGCGCCGGGTCTGCTCGGACAGGCGCAGGTTCTCAATAGCCACCCCCATTTGCTGGGCCAACGAAACGTAGGGCCGAATTTCGCTCTCGCGGAAGTGGTGCGGATTGTCGGCCTGGAGCAGTAAAACGCCCACGCGGTGCGCGCCGGCCCACAGGGGCAGCACGGCCATGGCCAGAATGTTCCAATCTTGCAAGACCGCCAGGGTGGTGGGGGCCACCCGCTCGTCATGCAGCGCATCATCCAAGAAGAATGGCTCCTCAGTGGCCGCGAACAACTTGACGATGAGGAATTCTTCCGTGGCATAGCGGACTCCGATTGTGGCAGGCGGCGACCCCCACCCACTATACCAGTTAGCCTGGACCACCGAGGCCACAATCTCACCAGCGGCGTTGCGCTCAAAGAGATGCAGCGCCGCCCGGTTGATATCCGGTACGCGCACGCTTTCCGTGGCGGCAGCCAAAATCTCTTGCAGGTCGCGGGCGGAGGCCAGGCGATGGCTCGCGCCGTATAGCACTTCCGTTTCCGCGAGGGCCGCCTGCGCCTCCGCATAGGACGTCGCGTTATTGAGCGCAACCGCGATCTGGTCAGCCATACTCTGCAGCATCGTCGCGCTAGCTTCATCGAATGCGGCCTCCTGCGTCGACTGCACATCCAGTGCGCCTAGCACGCGATCGCCCGCCAGCAGAGGCAGTGCAATCTCCGTCCGCGTGTCCGGCAACAGGGGGTTGGCGAAGCGCACCGCCTCCTGGCCCACGTTCAGCGCGATGCGCGGCTTGCGCTGCGCCGTCACGAAGCCCACCATCGACCGTCCGCCGACTTCCAGTTTGTGGCCGCGTTCTTTGAGGAGGCGACCGGCCTCGCCGGTGGCTTCGCGCAGCACGGCGAACTTGCCGGCCGCATCCAGCGTGAAGACGGCCGCGTAGTAGCACCCGAACCGGTCGGTGATCAACCGCGCAACCCGACGGATCAACTCATCCGGATCCAGAATCGATGTGACCACCTGGGCAACTTCAACACTGAGGCGGAGTTGGGC
>JBOGUH010000344.1:0-2949 GCA_050695975.1 Anaerolineae bacterium | reverse complement strand
GGTGTGGGCGGCGGGTTGGCAATCGCGCTGCCTCCCAAGTCGACGACGAACAGGATGAACGCCAAAACAACCAGCCCTAGCGCACTCAGGCGTCCTCGTCGAACGCGATCCAGGTATACCTGTCGTTCCGTATCGAACAGCGCGCGTCGCGCCGCACGCTGGGCTTCCTGAGTCTGCCAGAGAAAGATCAGGGCGCCCGCGATCGCGACGACCGCGCCAATTCCGGCAACACCTGCGATCACTCCCACGGAAGGCCAACCCCCTGCGCCGAAGCGCCCTCACGCGGCCGGCTGATGACCCACCTCCTTCGCTTTCGCCGCTTCCCACAACTGGTTCAGTTCGTCGATCGACATGTCCCGCAGCTCGCGCCGGCGCTCGCGCGCGGCCTGCTCGACCTCACGGAAACGCGCCGCCCAACGCGCGTTGGCCGAGCGCAGCGCGGATTCCGGATCGATCTTCAACCAGCGCGCGACGTTGACCAGCGCAAACAACACATCGCCGAATTCAGCCTGGCGCGCTCCGGCGTCGCCCGCCGCAACCACTTCCCGAATTTCCTCGGCGACCTTATCGAGCACGCCCCACACATCCGGCCAGTCAAACCCGACCTGCGCCGCGCGCGCTCCATACGCTTGGGCCTGAGCCAGAGCCGGCAGACTTCGAGGCAGGCCGTCCAGGATCGACTCGCGCGCCGGCTTGCCCTTCGGGGCCGCGCCATTTTCCGCCTGCTTGATCGCCTCCCAGTTGCGCTTCACATCGTCCACGCCCGATACGCGCACATCGCCGAAGACGTGCGGGTGGCGGCGGATGAGCTTTTCCTGGATGCCTGCGATCACCTCGACCATGCGGAACTCTTCGGCATCGGTCGCGATTTGGGTTTGGAGCACAACTTGCAGCAGTAGATCGCCCAGCTCTTCGCGCAGCGCGTCGACATCATCGGCATCGATCGCAGCCAGCACTTCATAAGCCTCTTCGAGCAGGTGTGATCTGAGCGACGGGTGAGTCTGTTCGCGATCCCACGGGCAGCCGTCGGGCGCGCGCAAATGCGCAATGGTTTCCTGGAAGGTCGTGAAGCTGCCGGCGCGCAGCAGCGCTGGAATGTACAGCGTCGTCAGATGGACCAGATCGTCGCGTCGGTCGATCTCGACCAGTGGCAGCGAAATCACACGCTCATCGAGCGTGCCGGCTGCGTGCACGAGCCGGACGGTGTGCTCGGGCGGATACTGGTTCATCAGGGTGAGCTTCACGTCGGAAGCCAGCCGCCGCGAATACAACTGCGCCAGCAGCGCCGGCCGATCGGGGTCGAGCATGGGATGATGCTGTGTGGCCACGTCGATCGCATCGGCGATTTGCAACCCGTCCAGGCCATCTAACGCGAGCGCGTTCAACACCGGCTCGATAAACGACAAGCCTGATACGATCCGCACCGGCAGACCTTCCCCAGCGGCTAATTCGACAATGCGCGCTACGCTCGCTTCGCCGACACGGGGATCGCCTGGCACGGCGTAAATCACACCGTCCACACGGCGGCCCAGCGCAATCACTTCCGCAGCAATCGTCGCATAGACCTGAGCGAAGTCATCGATCTGATCGTATACTCGATCGAATGAATGGGCGCGGATCGTAGACGGCAACGCGGATAGCGTGGGATGCCGTGACGTGCGCAAGTATACCTCAGTTGCGCACAGCAGGATATCCCAGGCTTCACGGGTCAACAGGGCTGGATCGCCCGGGCCGAGTCCAAGGATCGTGACAGAAGCCATAGATGCTGGGTGCGGATCGGGGCAGGCGCTCGTCTACCCTGCCGGCTGGAGGGAAACGGCGACGGATGGAATTGGAACGCGCGCCGGCACGTGAGACCCCTAGCGCTTCGTGTATTGAGGAGCTTTGCGAGCGCGTTTGAGGCCGGGCTTCTTGCGTTCCTTGGCGCGCGCGTCACGGGTTAGGAATCCGGCCTGGCGCAGCGCCGGGCGGAAATTGGGATCGATTGCCAGCAGGGCACGCGCCACGCCCATCTGGACAGCCGTGGCCTGGCCGGTCATGCCGCCGCCGGTCACCTGTACGGTGATGGCGTAGCGACCTTGCGTACCGGTGATCTCCAGCGGACCAGCCAACCTGAAGCGGTCAACCTCGCGCCCGAAATACTCCTCGGCCGGCTTGTCGTTGACGATGATGCTGCTGCCGCCGAGCACAAGACGGACCCGCGCCACGGATGTCTTGCGCCGGCCGATGCCTTCGAAATACTCGCCTGCCATAATCTCTCCCCTTTACAGGTCTAACTTCCTGGGTTTCTGCGCCGCGTGCGGATGCTCGCCGCCGGCGTACAACTTGAGTTTCTTGAATATCTTGCGGCCAAGCCGATTGTGCGGCAACATGCGTTTGACCGCCGACGCCAGGACGCGATCGGGATGCCGCTCCAGCTGGCCGCGCAGCGTAATCGACTTCAGGCCGCCGACGTAGCCCGAGTGGCGATAGTAGACTTTGCTGTCCATCCGATTGCCGGTCACTTTGATCTTGTCGACGTTGACGACGATGACGAAGTCGCCGCAGTCCAGCCAGGGCGTGAAGATCGGTTTGTGCTTCCCGCGCAGAATCGACGCCAGGCGCGTAGCCAGACGACCCAGCGTCTGCCCTTCGGCGTCAACGACATACCACTCGCGTTGAATTTCTTCTTTGGTCGTGTTATACGTCTTCACGTTGATCTCTCCAGAAACCCATTCCTCACGAAGCAAGCACCCTGAGCGGAGTCACGATATCCTTCGGACACCACCCAGCATGAAAATGAGTCAGCGGAGGCGGCTTCCACGCCGCCGGACCAGCCGGGCGTGGGAGCCCGGCCCGCTGGGAAAGTATTTTCATCTCAGCGCAGCGTAGTCGACGGATGCGCGTCTCTTTGTGTTCTCAATAATTCACACGCATCAGACACAGCCCATGCGCCGGGGCCGTCGCGGG
>JBOGUH010000343.1:0-4349 GCA_050695975.1 Anaerolineae bacterium | reverse complement strand
GGACAGCGGTGATTTCCGCTACGGTCTTGCCTTCCGCCGATCAGGGAACCAGTATTACGCCTTCACGATTTCGCCGCGGGCACATACCTGGCAGGTGATTAAGAGTTCCTCCAACGGTATCGAAGTTCTAGCGGAGGGCGAAGCCAGCTCGCTTCGGGGGTTACACAAGGCTCCAGACCAGTTGCGCGTCGATGCCAACGGTTCGGCGTTTGCGTTCCAAATCAACGGCCAGGTCGTCACACGAGTCACCGATGCGGATTACATGGGCAGCGAAATAGGCTTCATCGTCGAGACGGGCGACGAAACGCTGGCGCACATTCACTATGCATCGCTCATCATCCGGCAAATCGATGCCCAGGCTGCGCTCTTTGCAGATGACTTTGCCGATCCGCGCAGCGGCTGGCCCGCAGCCGAGCAGGACAGCCTTTTCTTCGGCTACCATCCGCCTGACTTCTACCACGTCGAAGTCAGCGCTCCCCATACCAGCAGTACGGTTTTCCGCGGACTGAACTTCGACGATTTCAGCGCGGAGACGAAGGTTCTCGTTGACCACACCGACACCGACAGCGGCGATTTCCGCTATGGCCTGGCGTTCCGCCGATCGGGGAACCGGCATTACGCCTTCATGATTTCGCCTCGGGCACAGACCTGGCAGGTGATTAAGAGTTCCTCCCGCGGCGTCGAAGTTCTGGCCCAAGGCGCAGCCGACTCGCTGCAAGGCTTGCAGAAAGTGGGGGATAGGCTGCGCGTGGACGCCAGCGGCTCGAACTTCACGTTCAGCCTCAACGGTGAGGCCGTGACGCAGGTCAGCGATTCGGACTACGCCGGCGGCGAGGTCGGCTTCATCGTCGAGACGTTCGATGAAACGCTGGCGCACATCCACTACGATTCGCTGACGATCCGAGAGGTCGAGCTTGTGAAGGTCCCCCTCGCTCCCACGGCTACTCCCGAGCCGACCCTGACCCAGACTCCGACTCCTATTCCCGTGCCGGAGGGCATGGCGCTCATCCCGGCCGGATCCTACCAAATGGGTTCGTCAACCGGTCAGGCGAATGAAGCTCCCGAACATCCGGTGCTGCTGGATGCCTTCTACATCGATCTCTTCGAGATGACTAACACTCAATACCGTGCTTGTGTCAGCGCCGGCGGCTGCGACCAGGGCCGCGTTCGCGACTCATTTACGCACGCCGGCTACCGTGACGACCCGGCCTACGACAACTACCCGGTGATCGGTGTGTCGTGGGATCAGGCCGTGGCTTATTGCAGCTGGGCGGGCAAGCGTTTGCCGACCGAGGCCGAGTGGGAATATGCCGCCAGTGGCCCGGAGAACCTGGCATGGCCGTGGGGCAATACGTTCGACGCGAACCTGTCGGCGGCCAGCGCACGCGATACGCAGCCGGTGGGTAGCTATCCCGGTGGCGTTAGTCCGTTCGGCTTGTTTGACATGGCCGGGAATGTGACCGAGTGGGTGGCAGACGCGTACGACGACGCGTTCTACGCCAATTCGCCGGCCAGCAACCCAATCAGCGGCGGCAGCGGCGACATCCGTATTTATCGTGGTGGCGCTTTTGATAACACGAACGGCGCGTTCTACACCACCAGCCGCCGTTACACGCGAGACCGTGCCTTCAACGATGTGGACATCGGTTTCCGCTGCGCACTTGACGCAACCGAGGTGAACGCCAGCACGCCACCCGCCGAGCGCGAGGCGCTCGTGACGGAGTTCTGCCAGATTTTCGCGGCGTACAAGCCGGGCGCAACATGTCCGTAATCACAGACCTGACAGGTCTCGGAGACCTGTCAGGTCTTGACATGTTATAATCGCCGCCGTGATCACGAAGCGGCAACTGGGATTCATCTTAATCGGCGTCGGCGCGCTGGTGATCCTCGGCGTGTTCGCGGCCAACCTGATCGGCGCGCGCGATGCCGGTTTTGGCCCGCTGCAAAAGATCGGGCTGGCCGTCGGCGGTGGGATCGTCCTCACGGCGCTGCCGCTGCTGAGGCTCGGCGACCGGTTGGCATGAACAGCGGATCGGACGAATTCAACCGATGCTCAGTACTTCACGAAAGCCTGTCATTCTGAGCGACACCTGCGCCGCTTTTCAATATGCAGCATCGACCTGAAGAGACGTACGGTGAGCGAAGAATCCCGCCCATACCACTTGCCGGCTCGCTGATTCGCTGACTCAATGACCTCACCCTCTACGCATCTGCTCTCCCTCACTTCCCGAATCCTATTTGCGTTCGCAATCCTCGTCTTCGTCGGCTACTTCGTCATCTTCTGCGTGTATGCCTTTGCGCTGTTCCGCTTCCCCTACGATTACGATCAAGGCGAGGGCTTCGAACTCAACGACAGCATCCTGTTCGCGCGCGGCGAGTGGCCCTACAAGGACAACGAGACGTTCCCGTTCTACACCTCGAACTACGGCCCGGTCTTCCACCTGCTGGCCCTGCCGCTGTTTCCGATCTTCGGGCCGACGCTGACCGCCGGCCGCGTCCTCTCCTTCCTGGCAACGCTGGCTATCGGCGCGATCGTTTACCGGGTCGTCCAGCGCCAAACGCGCGATCGGCCCATCGCCGCGCTGAGCGGGCTGATGGTCTTCGCGTCGAACTTCGTGTACCACATCGGCCCGCTGTTCCGCCAGCATATGACGATGGTCTTATTCGAACTGCTGGCCGTCGTGGCGATTGCCGGTTGGGGGTCACAGGCTCCCGACGCGCAGGGGCATGTTCGAAGTCGCAACATCGTCGTGTCGATGCTGTTCCTGCTGCTGGCCGGCTACACCAAACAGCTGTCGGCAGCGACGGCAGTCGCCGTCCTCGCCTTCCTGTTCCTGCGCGCGCCGAAGAAGTCGATCGTCGCCGGGCTGGGGCTGGCTGCCGCCGCGGGCGCGATCTTCGTGGGGATGAACGCGGCGACAAACGGGCAGTGGTTCGTCAACTCGATCACGGCTAACGCCAACATCTACGATTACAAACAGGCCGTCGATTTGTACGGGCAATTCTTCAGTCTGCATTTTGTCATCGCGGCGCTGGCGATCGGCTACCTGGTCTACGAACTATACTGGGATCGACTCTCAGCTTACAGCGTGTGGTTCGCTTTCGCGCTGGCGAATGCCGCGCTGTCGGGCAAGTGGGGCGCCGGCGAGAGTTACTTCACGACGGCAGTCGTCGCCGCATGCATCGCGTCGGGATTGGCGATCGGAAAGATCAAACGAAAACTTCGTAGTGACGACTCGTTTGCCCCCGCAGCGCAGCGGAGTGGGGTCAGTCGTCACACGAGAGCGACTAAAGTCGCCACTACGATTCTATCCATCGCCATCCCCCTGCTCTATCTCGCTCAGGCGTGGGGCGTTCGGCACCTGCCGACCGATGGACCGATCTTCGGCCCGCTGGCCGACGTGATCGGCGTCGGGCGCGGCGCGTCGGTATACGCCGGCTACCCGTACTTCGATTCGATCGGCTACACGCAGGCCGGCCACCTGCCCACTGACGCCGATACACGCAAGGGTGATCGGATCGTCGAGCATATCCGCTCGGAATTCAAACCAGCGCTCACCGAGGAAGCGCTGTTCGCGCTGCGCGCCGGCAAGCCGGTCGTCACCAACCCGACCCAACTGCTCAACCTGTGGAACAATAACGCCTTCGATCCCACCGAGTTGATCGCGATGATTGACCGGCAGGCTTTCGGCGCGGTCGTCTACCGCGCGCAGTTTTATCCCGATCCGGTCTTGCAAGCGATCGGCGCGCGCTACGAAGCGATCGACGACATCTGGATGAACGGTTTCCAGTATCGGGTGCTCGGCCCGCGCGCCGATTACGGCCTCGGTTGCGATGAGGCGCGGCTGTACGCCATGAAGCACGAACTTGAACAAACCACGCGTGGATTCATTCGAATTGTCAGCCGCGATACCGCGCCCGAAGGCTGGTCGGGCGCTGCGGGTGTGACCGAATTTGAGTATGTGCGCGAGGGTGAGCCGCAGGAATGGGAGTCGCGACGGAGCCCTTATCGTCTATGGATAGCTCCGCTCGATTGGAGCGGCACGCCACCTTCAGAAGGCGGCGCACAGTTAATTGGCGAGAATGGGTGCTTCGAATTCTTCGATTTTCCATATCGCGGCACTGAGCATCCATGGCCCTTCATGCGTGAACGGGTGCGGCAACTATTCGATATTCGACCGTAGATATGCATCACCTCATCTATTTGCATCTCAATCCCCCGATGCTATAATCTTCACCGGCAAGCGGCCATTCTAAGGACTTGTCCCACAATCCCCAATCCCGCTCCGCTTCGCTACGGGGACTGTAGTCTCCAATCTCTTCACAAAGCGACGAAGTCATTCTTGGAT
>JBOGUH010000342.1:0-7502 GCA_050695975.1 Anaerolineae bacterium | reverse complement strand
GCCCTGGGCGGGGCCGCAGCCTGCCATCATCACCAGCACGACGAAAGGTGAAACCTGGGCGACCTGGCTCATGGTGCAAACTCACAACCCATTCAGCATGTGAAAGCGTTGCAAGAAGCGCCGCGTGCGTTCGTGCGCCGGTTGACGCAGGAAGTCATCGGGCGCAGCGACCTCGACGATGCAGCCCTCGTCCATCAGCGCCATCCGATCGGCAGCCTGGCGCGCGAACGACAACTCGTGGCTGACGATCAGCATCGTCATTCCGCTGCCGGTCAGTTCGCCGATCACGTCGAGCACTTCGCCGGTGTTCTCCGGATCGAGCGCGCTGGTCGGCTCGTCGAGCAGTATCACGGCAGGATCCATCGCCAGCGCGCGGGCGATCGCCACGCGCGGCTGCTCGCCGCCGGACAGGCGCGCCGGAAACGCATCGGCGCGCGATTCCAGCCCGACCCGCGCCAGCAGCGCGCGCGCGCGTTCGTCTGCCTCGCGCTGCGACAGGCCACGCACGCGCATCGGCGCCAGCGCCACGTTCTGCGCCGCCGTCATGTGTGGATATAGGTTGAAGCCCTGAAAGACCATGCCCACCTGCGTTCGGAGCGTGCGCAGATTGGCGCCGTTTCCGATCCGGTGGCCGTTGACGGTGATCGACCCGCTGCCAATCGGCTCCAGCGCGTTGATCGTCTTAAGCAGCGTGGTCTTGCCCACGCCGCTCGGCCCGCACAACACCACGACTTCACCCGGCTCGACCCGCAGGTTCACGTCACGCAGGACGTGGGTAGTCCCATACCATTTGTTGACGTTCACAAACTCGATCATGCCTAAATCCTAGCCACAGAGCCACAGAGACACGGAGTTCTTCTGATCCATCTCTGTGTCTCCGTGTCTCTGTGGCTTAAGCGCTATGGCCAGATTTCCGGCGCGTCCGGCTGAAGCGGCCACGGCGTCGAGGTCGTCGGCCCGAACCAGCGATCATAGATGGTCTGGAACACGCCGTCGGCGACCATGTCTTGCAGGATCAAGTTGATCGAATCGCGCCAATTCGAGTCGTTCTCCGGCAAGCCGATGCCGTAACGCACCGCGTTGAAACCACCCGGCGCCAATACCAGATTTGGATCGCCGGCGGCCAGGCCGAGCAGCGGAATGTTGTCCTCGCCGTAACCTTCGACCGCGCCGCTCTTCAACGCTTGAAGAGCCTCCTGCTTATCGCTGAACTCGACGATCTGGCCGGCCTGCCCGCCGTGCGCCTCGGCCCACTTCTTCCAGCCGTCGATCGCCGACGAGCCTTTGTTCATCGCCACGGTTTGGCCGAACAGTTCTTCCAGCTTCTCATACTTGCCGCTTTGAACCAGAAACGTTTGATTGCCCCAGAAATACGACTGGCTGAAATCGACCGCATCCTCGCGCTTGCGGGTGTGGTTCATGCTGGCTACGGCCAGGTCGATCTGGCCGCTCTGCAAGAAGGTAATGCGCGTCGTCTCATCCACTCGCACCCGTTCGAGCGTCACGCCGAGTCGCTTGGCGATCTCCTCGGCAATGTCAACGTCGAACCCGATCCAATTTCCACTCTCGTCAATATAACTGACCGGCGGGAAGTCGAACCGGATACCGATGCGCACGACACCGGTCTGCTGCACGCGCTCCAGCGTCCCTCCGGCTGGCGCGGCCGGCGCCCCTTCACTGCCGGCGCAGGCTGAGACGAGCAAAATCCCGATCAAGATAGTCGACAGCAGTTTGCTTTTCAACACAGGTCTCCTTTCGGCTTATCGCCTCTCCCTTCACTCATCACTTATCACTCATCACTCGTCACGCATCACGATTGATACGTCAGCCACAGCATCCGGGCGACGGTCACATCGCGCTCGAACCGCCGCGCCGCGCGCGAGATCGCATACGCCACGACAAAATACAGCAGGCCGATCGTTGCGTACAGTATCAGGAAATACTGCTCGTTGTTCGCGCTACCGATAGTTCGCCCCACCGTCATCAGATCGCCCACACCCAGCGCCAGCACGATCGACGTGTCTTTGAAGAGGGAAATGGCTTGCCCGGTGAATGCCGGAAGCATAACCCGCAATGCTTGCGGAAGAATTACGAATCGCAGCGCGTCCAGTTGTCCCAGCCCGCTGGCTTGTGTCGCTTCAACCTGGGTGCGCGGCACGGCTCGCAGCCCGGCCCGGACGATCTCGGCCTGGTAGGCGGACGCGTACAGCGTCAGCGCGATCAGCGCCGAGGCGACGGGCGTGAAATTCACGCCGAGCAGTGCGCGACTGCCGAGCGTATGGATCATCAGAAGCAGCAACACCAGCGGCAATCCCCGAATCACTTCGACGTAAAGTGCCGCCGGCCTACGCAGCCAGCGTCGTCCCGATGCGCGTGCCAGGCCGATCGGCAGCGCGAGGGCAAAGCCAGCGCCGACCGCCATTGCGCCGAGCAACAGGCTGAGCACCAAACCGCCGGGACGTTCAGTCGGGTAGCCGAATAGCAGGTTGGGCAGCGAACGCGCGATGAAGTCTAGTTGCTCCATTTGGCCTGCTCGCCCGCCATCGCCCACGCCGCGCGGCGGCGATCGAGAGATGTCAATATCGCGCCCAGTAGCCATCCCAGCGCAAGATACATCACAACCCCGACGATCAGGAACTCCAGTCCGCGGAACGTTTTCGACGTCGCCGTCTGGAGCGCGCTGAACAGATCGGGGACAGGGACGAACACGGCCAGCGCTGTGTTCTTCAGGGTGTGAACCAGGCGCCCGGTCAACGGCGGAAAACTAATGTGCAGCGCCTGGGGCAAGATGACGTCGCGCATCACCTGCCGCTGCGTCAGGCCGGATGCCAGCCCGGCTGCGATCTGCCCGTCGCCGATACTCTCGATGCCAGCGCGAAAGATGTCAGCCAAGTAGGCGCCTGCGTTGAGCGACAGACCCAGCGCCAGCGCCGCGAAATAATACGCGTGGACGCCGGTCTGCGCTTGCAGCCAGTCGATCGGCGGGTTGTTGAACAGCAGCGGGACGCGCACATCGCGCGGCAGTATCAATGGAAAAGCGAAACTCCAGAAGAACACTTGCACCAGCGCCGGCACGTTGCGGAAAACCTCGATAGCCCAACACACGATCGAGCGAGCGATCCCGCGCCCCGACGTGGTCATCATCGCGCCCGCCCACCCCAGCCCGACGGCGATCAGCGACGACAACACCGTCAGCAGCAGTGTCACGATCAGCCCGCGCGCGATGAGGCTCAAGCTTTCCGGGTGGAAGATAACGGAAAAGTCGAACTGGTAGGTAAACACGATCGTTCTCGAAAGGATGAAGGCGGAATGTTTTTCATCCTTCCGTCCTCATCTTTCATTCTGCCTCAATCCGCACACGGCGGACAGCATTACGCTCAGGTGGGTCAAGGGTCATTGAGATGCTCGCCGGCGGGCAGTTTCGCCTCGCGCCAGCGGGACAGCAGATCGTCGAAGGCCAAATCCGGCGCAGCGTGCGCGTCCGGCGAGTCGGACGGCAGCCACACGTTGCGCTCGGCGCAGATGTCTTTCACTTCGGAGAGCATCGGCACTCCGGCCAGATGCGACGGCTTGAGGCCCTCGAACGGCGTCCGCACGCCGGCGTCGATCATGGCCCGGCCCAGCTCGATCAACCAATCGCGTCCCAACCCATCCAGCTCGTCGACCAATCGAAAGCGATCCGGCGTATACACCGCTTCGAGTTCGGCCATCTCGCGCACGACGTTGGCGATCGAGCGGACGCGCCAATGCGGGCCAGCGGCCGAGTGGGCACAATGGTCACATCCAAACGGGCATCCACGCGAGGCGGCAATCGTTAGCGACGAATAGCCGTGCGCCGACTTCCACGCCGATAAGTAGCGCGGGATGTCAATGAGATCCCGCGCGGGGAAGGGTAGTCGGTCGAGATGGGAGATTGGCGGGCGTGCGGGGTTGCGAACGATCTCGCCGGAATGGGCACGATAGGCGATCCCCGCGATGTTCGAGGGCGCGTGATCCAACCGGATGATATGCAGCAATTCGAGCAACGTATCATCGGCTTCGCCGGAGACGACAAAATCGAAGCCCCTCTTCCCCTCTTCCAGGAGAAGAGGGGTTAGGGGTGAGGGATGTAGATACGCTTCGGGAAACGTCGTCGGGTCGGGGCCACCGGCGAGGGTGACGACGCCGCGCGCCCTGGAGATCGCGGCGAGTCTAAGTGCGGTTGGCCGCAGCGTGATGAGACTGGCGAAGCACACGACATCCGGCGAACGCGCCTCCATCACCGCAACGAAGTCCGCCTCACCTGAGGCAAACGTCGCATCGAAAACCGTAACCGCGTGTCCGGCCTGGCGTGCAGCGGCGGCAAGATACAGCAGCCCGAGCGGCGGATATAGCGTCATCCACTGCCGTTCGAGCGCGCTTTCGTTCAAGAAGAACGGGTAGACGAACAGAAGGTTCATATCCAGAACTCTCGGCGGCCGCTGCCGGTGACGGGCGTCGAGGACGGAAGCGCCGGACTCAACTGGGTCTTGCCAATGATCAAGCCGTAGCGCGCGATCGATCGATAGGGCTCGCGCGCAGCGCAGACATCTTCAAGCGCGACCAGGTCGGCGTACGCCGCCGCATCGGTCTGCCAGCGCGCATCGACAATGTAGTCAGCGAAGACACGCACGCCGTACTCGGCGATGGGTTCGACTCCGGCGGCGCGCAGCATCGACCGCGCTTCGTCGCGATCGAAGGTACGGCGTGGCACACCAAACAGATCGGCCTGTGAGGTCCCAACGTCGAGCGCCGCACGCGCATCGCTCAAGCGCGCCCTGACCAGCGCTGACCGCAAGACATCTGCATGGCGGTTGACGTACTCCAGCGAGAAAGCGCCACCGGGTTTTAGCAGGTGCGCGAGCTGGCGGATGACGAGGTCGGGATCGGGCAGGTATTCGATCAACGTGTGGCATACGGCGAGATCAATCGAGCCGGGCGCGAACAGGCGATCGACGTCTTCAATCGACGCGCAGTGATACTCGATCGGATCGTCTCGCCGTGCGCGCGAGCGCGCTACGTCGAGCATCGCCGGCGCGAGATCTACGAGGTGCACTCGAAAGCCGCGCCGCGCCAGCGCAATGGACAGGCCGCCGGTCCCGCCGCCAGCATCGATGACAATCGGCGCGCGAGACGCATCGGGCAAATGGAGGCTCAGGTAACGCAGTGTCAACTCCTCGCGCAGGCGGCCGATCGGCGTGCGAGTGTAATCGTCCCAGGCTTGGGCTTTCGTATCGAATGCGCTGCGCAGACGGTCAATATCCATTCAGCGTTCGTCAGTGTCCCAATTTTCCCGCTGCTGCCGAGTCCGCGACTCTCCTGCTACTGCCGAGTCCGTGACTCGGCAGAGGGCGGCGAGTTAGTGCGAAGCCTCCCCGTGAGACGGACTCGCCGCGAGCCATTGGGCATTGCCAAGACGGACGTTTTTCATTCCAATCGCATGTTTGCCAACGCGCGACGGGTGTGGGGCGCGGTGTTACCGGGCAAGCGCGACAGTTCGCGGCGCAACCGGTTGAGATCATCCGCTGTATCCACGTCGAGGATCGGCGCGACGAGATCGACGCTCAGCCCTAGATCGCGAATGCGCGCCAGCGTGCGCGCGATAACTTCGGACGTGCTCCAGGGTATGTCGTCGGTAAACAGATCGGGATGACGGGCTTTGACGCCGATAAAATAATAGCCGCCGTCATCACCGGGACTGAGCACGACGTCCACATCTCTCAGGCGATCGAGAGCCTGAACGATTAAAGCGGGCGACACCGTTGGGCTGTCACTGGATAGCGCTGCAGCCATCGGGTGTCCCATAGCCAACAACGACGAGAGCACACTGTCGAGACAGCGCCCGATCGTGGCGCATTCGACGGGGAGCAGCAGCGCGCCGCGCGGTGCGATCGACTCGAAATAGTCGACGCCGTCCGGCGGTGTGACGGCGACGGCCAGCTGAAGATCAGGGACTTCGGACGCAGCCTGCAAGACGTCCAGCATAAACGCTTCGTACAGCTCGACCGCCTGAGATGGCGTGAGCGGCGGGCACAAGCGCGTCTTGGTAAAGCCGTTGCGCGGACGTTTGGCCATGATCGCCAACGCCGGTCGGTCAGCGTGAGACGGCATAGCGCAGCGTGGTTCCCAAAATGAAGTACGCGGCGAGGAAAGTGCCTTTCAGTGTCCCGCTGATCTTGGATCGCCCGGCGGCGCGCGGCCGATACTGGACGGGAACTTCGATCACGCGGTAGCCGCGGCGAATCGCTTTGACGATCATCTCGGTCGGCCAGCCATACGTCATCTCGCTCATGGCCAGCGCGCGAAGGACATCGGCCCGCACACAACGGAACGGCGACAGATCGGTGAGCGGAACGCGATAGAGCAATCGAATCAAGAACCCGGCCAGCCAGTTGCCGAAGCGCTGATGGACGGGCATCGCGCCGGGTGTCATCCGGCCCGCCAGGCGCGACCCCAGCACCAGGTCAGCCCGACCGGAATGGACCGGCTCGACCAGCGCCGGCATGTCGGCGGGTGCATCGCTGCCGTCGGCGTCGAGGAACACGATCGCGTCTGCATTCGAGGCGGCCGCGGCGCCCGAGGCGCAGGCCAGTCCGTAGCCGCGTCGAGGCTGTACGATCACGCGCGCGCCGCGCGAGCGCGCAACTTCCGGCGTGCCATCGGTTGATCCGCCATCGACGACGATGACTTGGCCGATCCAGCTGGCGGGCATCTCATCGAGTGTTTGAGCCAGGCCAACGGCTTCATTCAGCGCGGGGATCACCGCAACAGTCTTCATCGAACGTGATTATATCATTCTGTACAGCAAGTAGCACGCGCCGACAAAAGAAACCCTCTCGAAGATTCCATAGGCTCCGAGAGGGTGTGGATCTTTTGTACCGATGGGCAGGTGCCCCCACGGGAATTCGAATCCCGGTCTTAGCCTTGAAAGGGCCACGTCCTGGTCCACTAGACGATGGGGGCAAACAGCGCCGCGGTTGAACCCGCGGCAGTCGGAATTCTACCAGTCTTGATCCGATCGGTCAAGGTTTAACAACGAATTTAGGATGAAACGAATATTGATTCACAATTTGCGTAATGAGAATGATAACCAACGTCGCCAGGAGGAGCCAGATGGCGACGATGATGGCAGCGGCCACCCAGTTCGTCGGATTGCCTTGACTCATCACGACCTGCGCCTTCTCTCGATACTCGGCCATCACGACTGGGGGAATCATCTTCAGCGCGAGGGCAACACCTAGAGGAATCAAAATGAGGTCATCCAGATAGCCTAAAACGGGGATGGGGTCCGGAATCAGGTCGATCGGGCTGAAGGCATATCCGACTACGCACGCGGCGAAAACCCTCGCATACCAACGAACTCGAGGATCCTTATAAGCCAGGTAGAGGGCGTACGTCTCCGTTTTGAGCTGTCTCGCTCGTTGCTTCCATGCCTCGACGACCTGATTTCGCCTTATCACCCGTCACCTCTCCATCCCCGAAGG
>JBOGUH010000341.1:0-2190 GCA_050695975.1 Anaerolineae bacterium | reverse complement strand
CGCCTGCACCGTCGTGATGCCGGCTAACGCGGCGCGCAGCAAGGCGGACGCGGCCAAAGCCTACGGTGCGAACGTCCTCTTGCATGGATCTATGCCTGAAGCCTTCGCAAAGATGGATGAGCTGCGCGTCGAGCGGAACCTCACGCTCGTCCATCCGTTCGACGACCCGCTGATTATCGCCGGGCAAGGCACCGTCGGCGCGGAGATCGTCGAGCAGGTTCCCGACGTGACGAAGGTCGTCGTGCCGATCGGCGGCGGGGGACTGATTGCGGGAATCGCGCTCGCCGTCAAGCATCTATTGCCAAACGCGAGAGTGTACGGTGTCGAGCCTGAAGGCGCATCGGCCATGTTTCGAAGTCGCGCCGCAGGGCGCCCGGTTCGACTCGACAAGGTCGACACGATCGCCGATGGCCTCGCCGCGCCGTACGCCAGCAATCTGACGCTGGCGATGAACCAGCGCTACGTGGACGACGTGGTGACGCTGACTGACGAGCAAATCGTGGAGGCGCTGCGGCTCATCCTCGCCCGCTGCAAATTGCTCGTCGAACCGGGCGGGGCAGCTGGAGTCGCCGCGCTGCTGTGCGGCAAAATCCCCGTGACGCCCGGCGATGTGATCGTCGCCGTCGCCAGCGGTGGCAACGTCGATCTCGACCGGCTCAAGTCCATACTCTAGCTCCAAACTCTAACTTTAACTCCCCACTCTAACTCCTTGGAGGCTACCCACGATGACCACCGCTACGCCACTCTCCGCCGAAGACATCGTCGCCCTGTCCAAAAAGCACACGCTCTACGAATGGTCGGCGCAGTCGGCCGTCAATCCGATCCCGGTCGCCCGCGCGAAGGGCATCTATTTCTGGGATGCCGACGACAAGCGCTACATCGACTTCAACTCGCAGTTGATGTCCGTCAACATCGGGCACGGCGACGAGCGGGTGATCACAGCCATCGCCGAGCAGGCCGCCGTGCTGCCGTACGCCAATCCCTTCATGGCGACCGAAGTGCGCGCCCGGCTGGGACAGACGCTGGCCGAGATCACGCCGGGCAACCTGAACAAGTTCTTCTTCACGCTAGGCGGCGCGGAGGCCAACGAGAACGCGATCAAAATCGCGCGCGCCTACACCGGCAAGCACAAGATCATCGTGCGTTACCGCTCGTATCATGGCGCGACGCACGGCGCGATGATGCTCACCGGCGACCCGCGCCGCTGGGCGTCCGAGCCGGGTATGGGCGGTATCGTGCGCGTGTTCGATCCGTACCGCTACCGCTGCGCCTTCTGTAAAAACCTGGATGCCTGCACCCTGGACTGCCTCAACCATGTCGAGGAAGTCATCATGTACGAAGGCGCGCAGAACATCGCCGCCATCTTCGTCGAAACGGTCGTCGGAACGAATGGCATTATCATTCCGCCCGACGGCTATCTGCAGGGCCTGCGCGTGCTGTGCGACAAGCACAATATCCTGCTCATTGCCGACGAGATCATGTGCGGCTTCGGGCGCACGGGCGAGTGGTTCGCCGTGAACCACTGGAACGTCGTGCCGGACATCATGACGATGGCGAAGGGCCTGACCTCGTCGTACGCGCCGCTCGGCGCGGTGGCGATGAAAGAGGAGATCGGCGCATACTTCGACGACAAGGTCTTCTACGGCGGCCTGACCTACAACTCGCACCCGTTGTGCCTGGCGACGGCCATCGCCACGATCAACGTCTACAAAGAAGACAATCTGATCGAAAATGCGCGGGAGCTGGGCAAGGTGATGGCCGGCATGCTCGATGACTTGAAAGCCGAGCACCCCTCGGTGGGCGATACGCGCTCGATCGGCCTGTTTGGAATCGTGGAACTGGTGCGGAATCGCCAGACGCGCGAGCCGCTCGCGCCGTACAATGCTACCAGCCCGGAGATGCAACAACTCGCCGCCTTCTTCCGCGAGAACGGCCTGTACACTTTCGTGCGCTGGAACACCTTCTTCACCAATCCGCCGCTGATCATCAACGAAGAACAGTTGAAGGAGGCGTTCGATATCATCAATCGGGCACTGGCGATAACGGATCAGGCGGTGACGGTGTGACCTTACCCACCCACGCTGGGCGTGGAGGTCAGGGTGGCCGCAGCACAGGTCCAAGCACTGCGTTGTTAAAGTGAAGCGACCGGAGTAGAATGGCAGTATGGTGCCAGACACACACGGACTGGTA
>JBOGUH010000340.1:0-12205 GCA_050695975.1 Anaerolineae bacterium | reverse complement strand
GCGGTGACCCGAAACTCGTGGCGCTCCTTACTGGGCTGACTCATCCGCGCGTCGAGGCTGCTAATCGCGAGACGGTCGAACGGATGCAGCGCGCCCGGCCGCTGCTGGTGGACGTGGCCCTGGCCAGGGAGGTCATCCCCGGTCTCACGCCGCGCACCGTCCTACACGCCGGTCTGGCCATCGCCTGGGAGCGAATGTGCGGCCCGCAGCGGCGGGCTGTCCTCGGCGCAGTCGTGTTCGAGGGGTGGGCGCGCGACGCCCGCGAGGCCACGCACCTGCTCAACGCCGGCGAGGTCGCGCTGTCACCCGGCAACGATCACTCGGCCGTCGGGCCGATGACGGGCATCATCTCGCCCTCCATGCCCGTGATCGTTGTGCGCAACGAGCCATTCGGCAACCTGGCCTTCAGCACGTTCAACGAAGGGCGCGGCAAGGCCCTATGGTTCGGCATATGGGACGAGGGGACACTGGAGCGGCTGCGCTGGCTGCGCGACGTGCTCGCTCCGGCTTTCAGAGCGGCGGTGCGGCGCCTGGGTGGGCTGGACCTCCACGGGATCATCGCTCAAGGGTTGCAGATGGGCGACGAGTGCCATGCGCGCAGCGCCGCCTGCACCTCGCTCCTGGTTAAGGCCATCGTCCCGCCGATGCTCGAGGCGGGCGTGTCGTCTGAAACGGTAGCCGCCATCGTGCGCGAGCTGGCCGACAACAATCACTTCTTTCTCAACTTTACGATGGCCGCGTGCAAGGCAACGGCCGACGCCGCGCACGGCGTGCCGGGCAGCACGGTCGTCACCGGGATGACACGCAACGGCGTGGACTTCGGTCTGCGAGTCGGCGGGCTTGGCAAGCGTTGGATCGTCGCGCCGGCCGCTCGGATGGACGAGGCGATCTATTACACCGGCTACTCGGCGGCCGACGCCGCCGGCGACATGGGCGACAGCGCCATGCTCGAGGTCGTCGGCCTGGGGGGGATGGCGATCGCCGCTGCGCCGACGGTGGCCGCGTTCGTCGGGGGCAGCCTGGCCGACGAGGTCGCCGCCGTGCGGGACTTGCGCGCCGTGACCGTCGCCGCGCACGACGAGTTCACGCTGCCGACGATGGGCTTCGAGGGCACGCCGCTCGGCATTGACGTGCGCAAGGTCGTCGAGACCGGGATCGCGCCCTTTATTGACACCGGCGCGCTGCACGAGACGAGCGAGACGGTCGGGCAGATCGGCGCGGGCGTGGCTCGCGCGCCGTTGGCGGCGTTTCAGGCAGCGCTCGCCGCCCTGGCCGAAGATGCGTCCCATGGGTGGAAGCAACACTGACATGGACGAGACGATCGCCAAACTGGACCAACTGGCGCCCGCCTGGCGTCGGGCCGAGTCGAAGGTCAGTTCACTGCTGCTGCTGGACGAGGCTCTCTATTCTCAATATCTCGACCTGATCCGCGCGCTGGCCGACGCGCTGGCCGATGTGCTCACCCTGCCCGATCTTGTAACCTCGTATGAACTCAACGACGGCTGGGTGCGGGAGGTCGCCGAGGAGATAGGTATCCGAGAGGAGCGGATGCTCGATTTGCAGGTGGCGAAGGACGCGGCCTACGCCTGGCGCTACCGTGAGGTGGCGCTGATCACCCAGCAAGTCGAGGCACGCCGGCGGATCGTCCAGGCGCGCGAGAGCGGCGCCGAATGGGTCACGCTGTACGAGCGCGAGCATCGCTGGGGGCTGCTGCGGGGCTTCGAGCGCGTCGAGATGCTGATGGGCAACGGCATCGCCCTGCACTACTGCCCCGATCTCGACGAGGGGCTCACGCGCGTCGTGTACTTGCTCGAAGTTTTGCGGCTCGACCGGGACACCGGCCAGCCGATCGAGGGCCAGACGGCCATCGAGCCGACCCGCACGCTCCCCGGCCAGGCGACGCTGGAAGCCGAGTTGGCCCGCCTGAGGCAGAAGTACGTGGCCCGAAGTCCAGCCCCGTGATAGGATGATACTGTTGGTTTATTGCCCGACCCCACCTCCGCCCGTCTTGCTCAGGCCGAGTCCGTGACTCGGCATCCGGGCGGCGAGTCAGTGCGAAGCCTCCCTGTGGGACGGACTCGCCGCGAGCAAGAATTTACCAACAGTATCACGGGATCTTCGTGGTGAGCCTTTCCGATTCAGAATGGCGCGTGCTGCTTTCGGCGTGGCGTAGAGCCGAGACCAATTTCTACGCCGGGTTGGCGAGCGAGCCGGAGTTGTATAAGCAGGCTATCACACTCGTCCGGGCGCTGGCCGATGACCTGTCGTCCATCCAGACGACCGAAGCCCTGGTCGAGGCTTACGCCGCCGCCGATGACGCATGGGTCGATAACATCGCCGAGGGGCTCGACCTGCCGCAGGGCGATTTCCTGGATTGGGAGTTAGCGAAAGACGCGGCCTTCAATCTGCGGTACAACGAAGTGCAACTCGTTGAGGAGGATGCGGACTCGACCCGGCGCCTGGCCGAGGCCCACGCGCAAGGGCTGACCTGGGCGACGCTGCTCGACCGGCAAGTTCGCCTGGGCGGGCAGCGCTACGTCAAGCATTTGGAGATGCACCTGCCCGACGGCGTGGCGCTGTACTACTACGCGCTGCTCGACCCGGAGCGCGGGCGCCTCTACCGGCTGGAGGTGCTGCAACTCGACCCGGAGACGGCTAAGCGCGTCCGCGACCGGGGGCCGCTGGAGCCGCCTCGCGAGTTTGCCCGCCGCGGCGATTTGCTGGCCGAGGTTGAACGGCTGCGGGAGAAATACTCGATCCAGGAGAAAGAGGGTCCTTGAGTCAAGGGATCACGGCTGCACGGGTCGAAAGTCTAGTCAGGCCCAACACCTACCAGGACTCCATTCGCCTGATGCGTGTCTCTAACACGCTGTCCGCACTTCCCGGCATACGGCGGGCAAGCGTGGCGATGGCGACCGAGGGCAACAAGCGCCTGCTGGCCGAGGCAGATCTGTTGACCGACGCGATCCGGCAAGCGGGAGCAAACGACCTCGTCATCACCGTGGCCGCCGAGACGGCTGAGGCTGCGCGAGGTGCGCTGGCCCAAGCCGAGGCGTTACTCGCCGAGGTAGCGCGGCCAAGCGGCCTGGAGACGGTTCCACTTCATCGCACGCTTGAAATGGCTCACACCGCACTGAACGGCGCGAACCTCGCGCTGATCTCGGTCGCCGGCGAATACGCTGCGCTGGAAGCGCGCCAGGCTCTGGAACGCGGGCTGCACGTGTTCCTCTTCAGCGACAATGTCTCGGTCGCCGACGAACGCGCGCTCAAAGAGCGCGCCCGCGAACTCGGACTGCTGTTGATGGGCCCGGGCTGTGGGACGGCGATCCTCAACGGCGCAGCGCTAGCGTTTGCCAACGTCATGCGGCGCGGCCGCATCGGGCTGGTCGCGGCCTCGGGCACCGGCCTGCAAGAGGTCACGAGCCTGATTCAGCGTGGGGGCGGTGGCGTCTCTCAGGCGATCGGCGTAGGCGGGCGCGATCTCTCGGAGGCCATTGGCGGCATCATGATGCTGGAAGGCATCCGGCAGCTGGCGGCCGACTCTGCCACGCGGGTTATCGTACTCATTTCAAAGCCGCCCGCCCCCTCTGTCGCCGAGAAGGTGCTCGAAGCCGCGCGCGCCACCGGCAAACCGGTGGTCGTGAATTTCCTGGAACGCCCTTTACTGTTGGGAAGCGCGCCACAGCCTGCCGCCGACGGCGTGCTTTTCGCCCGCACACTTGAGGAAGCAGCAACCGGCGCGCTTGAGGCGGCTGGCGATAGGGCAGCCACACCTTGGCGGATGGACCCCGGCGAACTCGATCGGCTCGCGGCCGGCGAGTCGGCTCGACTGAGCGATCGGCAGCGCTACGTTCGCGGCCTGTTCTCCGGCGGCAGCCTGTGTGACGAGGCCATCCTGATTCTGTCCGAACGGCTGGGCGGCGTATACTCCAACGTCAGCGCGGAACCGCGCTGGCGGTTAGCTGACGCCTGGCGCAGCCGTGAGCACACGTGCGTGGATTTGGGCGAGGAGGAGTTTACGCAAGGCCGGCCTCATCCGATGATTGACCCGCGCCTGCGGCAGGATCGCCTTCTCAAAGAAGCCGAAGACCCACAAGTCGCCGTGATCTTGCTGGACATCGTCATCGGCTACGGCGCTCACCCTGACCCAGCCGGAGCGTTCGCAGCAACGCTTGCCGAAGCCCAGACGATCGCGGCGCGTCAGGGCCGCCAGCTCAGAGTCGTCGCCCATGTGTGCGGCACCGAGTCTGACCCACAGGACCTGGTTCGGCAAGAGCGCGCACTGCGTGACAGCGGGGCACTCGTGCTGCCGACCAACGCCCAGGCCGCGCAGGTCGCCGCGCGCATCGCGCCCTCATCCCCAATCCCCAATCTCTAACATGCCCTCTCCTCTCTACATCGCTCTGTATACTTACTCAACCAAACCGCGTGGCGGCGTCGTTCACACCCTCCAGCTAGCCGAGGCCCTCCAACGCGCCGGGCAAGAGGTCCACGTTTACGCCCTGGGAAAGGACGAGCCTCCGTCGTTCTTCCGCCCCACGACCGTCCCCTACACGCTGATCCCATTCGTCAAAGACCCGGACGAAACCATCGAGACACGCGTCGCCCGATTCATCGATACCTACTACCGCTTTCTGACCGAACACGATCTGTCATCGCACGATATCCACCACGCGCAGGATTGTATCTCCGCCAACGCGCTGTGGCGGCTGCGCGAGGCGGGCCGCCTGGGCTTTTTTGTGCGGACGGTGCATCACATTGACGACTTCGTCAGTCCGGCCTTGATTGAATGTCAGAACAACTCGGTGTTGCGGCCCGACTATCGTATCGTGGTGAGCGCCTATTGGCAGGCGCGGTTGCGGGCCGAGTTCGGGGTCAGGGCACAGGTGATCCACAACGGCGTGGACACGGGGCGTTTCCGGCTCCCGGCCGAGCCCGACGATCAGGCAGCGCTCAAAGCCGAGTTCGACCTCGATGGGAGGCGCGTCTTCCTGACGATCGGCGGGATCGAGCCGCGCAAGAATACGTTGGGCATCCTGGAGGCATTCGCCCGCGCGCGCACGAACTTGCTGGCCAGAGGGGAGGATGCGGCCCTGGTCATTGCCGGAGGAGAGACGCTGTTCGACTACTCGCCGTATCGCGCGGAGTTCTTCGCAGCGCTGGAGCGCGAGCGGCTCTCGCTGGAGCGCGAGGTGCGCTTTCTCGGCCCGGTCGCCGACGAAGTGGTGACCCGGCTGTATCATCTGGCCGACTGCCTGGCGTTCCCGTCGCTGCGCGAGGGATGGGGGCTGGTCGTGTTGGAGGCGCTGGCCTCGGGGCTGCCGGTCATCGCCTCGGACATCTCGGTGTTCCGCGAATACCTGCGGCATGGCGAGAACGCACTGCTTGTCCCGCCCGAGAGCGCGGAACGCATCGCGGCGGCGATGATCGAGGTGACCGACGACGAGGAACTGGCGGCGAGGCTGCGGCACGCCGGCCGTCAGACCGCGTTAGCCTTCAGCTGGGATCGAACGGCACAGCGGCATATTGAGATTTACCAGGAGCTGTTGCGAGAGAGGTAAATCCCCAACAGCACCCCCACCGCGAAGAGGACCTCGGTGATACGGGGGAATATGCCGGCCGAAGCGCGTTCCCCAAATTGCGATCGTGGAGAATCAAGAACGGTACCCGCAGGTCAAAAATCCACATACTCACTCCGCGTCACCCGCTGGCCCTGAAGCCCCAGCAGCTCCAGCAGCTCGCGGATCAGGTCCGCTTTCACCTCGGCGTCGCGCGGCGACCACGTCCGGCTCTTGATTTCCAGATACCAGCCGGGCCGCTCGGGCAGCGTCAGGCGGTCGAGGTTCAGCGCAAACTCGGTCTCTTTGTAGCGGATGTGCCAGCGCTGGCGCTCCTTCTGGACGTCGCGCTCTTCGATCGGCCGGAAATACTCGCGATAGAACCGCTTGGATCGGTCGGCGCGCGCGGTGAAGCGCGACCGCGACAACAGCACGGAATGCGCGAACTCGCGCTCCTTGGCCGGCCCGGTCAGCGTGAGCGAGTAACGCACCTCTTTGACGGCGCCCCCGTCACTCAGGATCTCGTCCTCGCGATAGCGGATGCGCCCTTGCAGCGGATCGGCGAAACTGAAGTAAGTGTCGTACTGGCGCCGCACCGACGATCGCTCGATGGAAATACCCGGCTTGCGCAAACTCGCGGTGACGCCCTGCGGATCGTCGAGCGGTATCTTCACCTGGACTTCGTAGGTTTCCTCCTGGGCCAGCCCGCCGATCGCGATCAGTTTATCCAGGACGTTGCCCTCGCGCGCCACCAGGAACGCATCGATCTTTCGCGCAATCTCCTGCGACTGTGCCATCACCGCCGGCACGTCGACGGTCAGCACGCTGCGATCGCGCATCAATCGGCGGCCGTTGCACCACACGTCCCGCACGTCGCTGGCCTTACACGCATAGACGAGCTGGCTGTAGACGGTCTCGGGATCGCGATGGAAGCGCGGGGTGTTGTGCAGCGCGGACAGATCGACCACCGTCACGTCGGCGCGTTTGCCGGGGACGAGCGAGCCGATCAGGTGATCGAGGTGCAGTGCTCGCGCGCCGCCGAGCGTCGCCAGCATGACCGTCGCGCGGGCCGGCACGGCAAGCGGATCGCCGCTCACGCCTTTGGCGATAAACGACGCCAGCCGCATTTCTTCAAACATGTCGAGATCGTTGTTGCTGGCGCAGCCATCGGTGCCGATGCCCAGCTTGAGGTTGGCTTCGATCATCTCCGCGACCGGCGCCACACCGCTGGCCAGTTTCAGGTTGCTCGACGGATTGTGCGCCACGCCCGCGCCCGCGCGCTGCAGCGTGCGGATCTCGCCCACGTCGACGTGGACGCAGTGCGCCGCAATCAACTTCGTTTCGAGCAGGCCGTGTTTCTTGATCCAGGGCACCACCGGCATCCCGTGCTGCTTGCGCGACTCCTCGACCTCCAGCGCGGTCTCCGCGACGTGTGTGTGCAGCGGAACGTTGTACTCGGTGGCCAGATCGACGCACGCACGCAGCACGTCCGGTGGGCAGGTGTAGTGCGCGTGCGGCGCGATGGCCGGGACGATCAACGGATGCCCTTTCCACTTCTCGATGAATTTGCGTCCCGCTTCGATCGAATCTTCGTACGACTGCGCGTCGGGCGAAGGAAAGATCAACACGGTCTGCCCGAGCACGGCGCGCATGCCCGCCTCGACCGTCGCCTGCGCGACGTCATCCTCGAAATAGTACATGTCACAGAACGTCGTCACGCCCGATCGAATCATTTCGGCGCAGCCCAACCGGGCGCCGATGCGCACAAACTCAGGATTGACGAACTCGCGCTCGACCGGCATCACGTAGCCCATCAGCCACACGTCCAGTCGTAAATCGTCGGCCAAGCCGCGCAGCAGCGTCATGGGGACGTGCGTATGCGCATTGACCATGCCCGGCATCACGGCACACCCGGCGCAATCGACAACCTCGTCCGCCTGATATGCCCCCAGCACCGCCGCGGTCGCGTCGACGGCGACGATCGTTTCCTCACGAATCGCCACGGCGCCGTCGGCGATCAACTTGGTCGCCTCATCCATCACCAGCACAATGCCGTGCGCCAGTATCGTATCCACTTTCGTCATGGGCCGCCTGACTCCTCGTTTCGCGCGATTATAACGATTTCACCTCGTCGCGCAACTTGCAGCACCGTACACGCCGGCAGAAGTTCTCCGTCGGTTTGATGGTCGTGTTGGTGCTCACGGCGAGTCCGTCCCACACGGAGGCTTCGCTCTGACTCGCCGTTGGGCTGCCGAGTCACGGACTCGGCAAGCGCGGGAAACCGGCGACTTATTTCTGCCGCGCTGTACTGGTGTTATACTCAACCTGAGAAATGGAAAGGAGGAGAACACGATGAGCAACCCGCAGACACCGCCAACTGAGCCGGTGTGGACCTATCGAGGCTACCAGCTCAAGCCAAGCGAATTCACTACGGCGATGGTGCACTTCTATCGCGGCGAGATGCAGCGCTCGAACGTGTGGCGGCAGCGTTTGGACAATACCACCAACTGGGCTGTCATTACGACCGGTGCGGCGATCAGCTTCGCTTTTAGCAGCCCCCTTAACCCTCATGCGGTGATCCCGTTGAACACGCTCCTGGTCACACTGTTTCTCTACATGGAGGCGCGGCGCTATCGCTACTACGAGCTGTTCACCTCGCGCATCCGGCTGATGGAGACTGACTTCTTCGCCGCCATGCTGGTGCCGCCCTTCAGCCCGGCAGCCGACTGGGCCGAGAGCCTGGCCGAGAATCTGCTGCGCCCGCACTTCACGATCTCAATCTGGGAGGCATTCGGCCGGCGCTTCCGGCGCAACTACATGGCGATCTACCTGATCCTGGCGGCAGCCTGGCTGTTCAAAAACATCCTGCATCCGGCGCTGGCGACCTCACTGAGCGACTTCATCAATCATGCCGCGGTCGGACCGATCCCGGGTTGGCTCGTTTTGACAGTAGGCTTCGGCTTCAATGGGCTGCTGTTCGCGATCGGGCTCCTCACGCTCGGGCTGCATAAGGCATCGGGCGAGGTTCTGCCGCGCTTCGAGGAATTTCCGCATCTCGGCCACTTCCTCGATCGGCTGTACACCCCCCGCGAAGGGGCGACCGAGGTGCGCCGATCGCGCGGCCGCGCCTGGTGGCGGCCCAGCGCCCAGCGCGCGCAGCTGCTGACCATGGTGATCACCGATCACGGCGAGAACGTCAGCCGGGCAATTCTGCAGGAGTTACAACGCGGCGTGACACGAGTGCCCGGTGTGGGGATGTACAGCGGCCAACCGCGCGACGTGCTGCTGGTCGCCGTGACACTGACCGAGATCGCTCATCTCAAGGCGATTGTTCGGCAAAGCGATCCAACCGCATTCGTCATCGTTTCGCCGGCGCAGGAGGTGCTCGGGCGCGGCTTCCAACCACTCGGAGCCGATGCGGTTGCCTAGATAGAATCGCGGGCGACCTGTTGGGGTCGCCCGCGATGGTTACTTCAGGAGATACTCTTGCAGCCGGTGTTGTGACGCGGTCTGCCTCAGCGCGCTGAGCGCCGCATTGTTGATCTGCCGCACGCGCTCGCGGCTCAGGCCCAAGCGCCGGCCGATCTCGCTCAAGCTGTGCACATGCCCGTCGACGAAACCGAACCGCATCCGCAGCACTCGCGCTTCGCTCGCCGGCAGCTGCTCGAGCAGCGTTTCCAACTCGTAGTGGAGGGTCGTATCGGTGGTGTACGTCTCCGGCTGCGGCGTCGACTCGTCCGCCACAAAGTCCACCAGATCGTCGTCAGAATTCTCAGCGCCATGTTTGGCGTCCAGGTCGAGCGGCGGTTGGCTCACCATCAACACCTGGCGCACCTTGGAGACAGGCCACTTCAACGCCACCGATAACTCATCGGCCGTCGGCGGCCGGCCCAAATCCTGCTCCAGTCGCTCGCGCGTGCGAAACAGCTCACTGGCGCGCTGAGCAAATTGGATGGGGAGCCGGATCGTCCGCGACTTGTTGCTCAACGCCCGCGTCACCGATTGGCGAATCCACCACACCGCGTGCGTCGCAAAACGCACGCCGCGCGACACATCAAACTTATCGGCCGCCTTCACCAGGCCAACGTTGCCTTCCTGAATCAAGTCGCTCAGCGGCAGCCCGCGATTCTGATACCGCCGTGCCACGCTGATCACCAGGCGCATGTTGTGTGTGACCAACTCGTCACGCGCCTCACCCGCCCGTTCGATCTTCGCCTGAAGCCGCTCGACCTCCGCTGGTGTTAAGTTCCTACGCTTCATCCGCCGCTGCGCATCACGACCCGCCTGCACTCGGCTGCCAAGCACCTTCTCTTCATCAGCGGTCAGCAAACGGATCGGTCGAACATCCTTCAAATACTGCTCTAAAACATCAGACCCACCTCGCCGAACACTCCCATTGGTTGCCATCACCACACCTCCTTGTCTCAACCCAAACTAAACATCCCTATACCCCAGCCCAATTCCAATAATTATTGTGAATAATATCACTGAAACTCGGTCGATGTCAAGCCTTCGTGTAATATATACGTAAATCCTAACGAAATGGTTTCTCACACACTCGACAAATCATGTAAGAGTCTGTTTGGAAATGCCTTCCGGCGATCAAAATCGCAGCAACAGAAGCGCGAAGCCTGCCTGCGCAGGCTAAATTTCAGTCCGCGCAGGCGGACTTCGCGCAGTTCGTAGGTGCAGTTTCTAACTGCCACTGAATTTCAAAACAGGCTCTAACGCACTAACTGGAGCAGAAGGGCAGTCCTGCCAGGCTGCCCCTCTATCTCATTTCGACTTTCGCTTTTTGACCGCCGGCTGTGGTGATTTCTTCTTTGCAGGCGGTTTCTTTGACCCAGGTTTCTTCGCTGTAACGAGTTTCTTCGCCGCGCGCCGAGGCTTCTCCGGCTCGGCTGGCGGCGGCTGGACGCGCGCCGAGGGGATCACGAGCGCCGCCAGGCTATCGGCCTTTGTCAAATGGACTGCTGAGGCGGGCGCGCCGGCTCGGGGCACACCCTTCACCGTGCGAGCACGGATGAGTTTGGCCTTGCCTCGCGCGGTGACGACGACGAGTTGATCAGGCGCCTGTACGACCGCGGCGCCGACGACACGTTCTTTGTCGCTCAGCTTCGCGGCGATGACGCCCTGCCCGGCTCGACCCTGTACGGGGAACTCGGCCAGAGATGACCGCTTCCCACGACCCGAGTCTGTGACAATCAGCAAGTCGCAGCGCGGGCGGATCACATCGGCGGCTACCACGCGGTCGTCATCCTGCAAGCGGATGCCGGCCACACCGCCCGCCGCCAGGCCCATCGCGCGGACCTCCTCCTCCGGGAAACGGATCGATTTGCCCGTGGCTGTGACGAGGATCACTTCGCCCTCCCCTTCAGTCAGGCGGGCCGATACTAATTCGTCATCTTCGGCCACATTCATCACCGAGAACGTTCCGGCCTGCCGGGTCGTATCGGCCAGCGCCACACGCTTGACCACACCGTTTCGCGTTGCCAGGAAAAGGTAGCCCTGCAGACCCGCGTCGGAGCCGGCTGCCGCGTCGGCAGCAACACGCGGCATGGCGAAAGCGGCCAGCACGCGCTGATCGCTCGGCAGGCCGACCACTTCGGCGACAGGCATGCTTTCATTGCTGATGTGGTGAGCCGGGATCACTCCGGCCTGACCGCGCACACTGATCGCCAGGTAGATATCGCGCGTATTGGCCTGGGTGATCGCAGCCGGCGCAACACCCTTGATGATGGTGGGGCCGACCGGCATGCGGATCATCTTGTTGTCACGATTGACCGTCACCCAGGTCAATTCGGCGGGTAATAGCTCGGCCGCCGTGACGACCTTCTCCGTGATCTTGTGCTCGACGATGTGCGTGCGGCGCGCGTCGCCGTACGCCGCTTTCAAATGCAGCAGTTCATCCTTGATCACGCCAAGAATCTTCTTGGGGCTGCGCAGAAGATCCTCGAGGTACTTGATGTGTTTCTTCTTCTCTTTGTACTCCGCCTCGAGTTTCTCGCGCTCCAGGCGGGCCAGGCGGCGCAGCGGCATGTCGAGAATCGCCGTCGCCTGAATGTCCGTCAACCGGAAGCGCTTCATTAACGCGGTTCGGGCCGCGTCGGCGTCGGCGCTGCGCCGGATCATCCGAATCACTTCGTCCAGGTTCGCCAGGGCCTTGAGCAGGCCTTCCAGAATATGGGCGCGCTCCCGCGCGCGAGCCAATTCGTACTCGGATCGACGGGTGACGATGACCTGCCGGTGTTCGACGAAGATCTTGAGCTCGCGTTTGAGCGGCAGCAGGCGCGGCTCGCCGTCCACCAGCGCTAGCATAATCATGCCGAAGGTCGACTGCATCGGCGTGTACTTGTACAGCAAGCCCAGCGTCTTGCGCGGGTCGTCGACGGTGCGGCTGAGCTCGATGATCACGCGCATGCCATTGCGGTCGGACTCGTCGCGCAGGTCGGTGATGCCCTCGATCTTGCCGTCGCGCGCCAGGTCGGCGATGCGCTCGATCAGCGCCGCCTTGTTCACTTGGTACGGCAGTTCGGTGACGATAATCCGGCTCTTGCCGCGCTCGGCTTCTTCGATGAACGCCTTAGCCTGAACGGTCATGCGGCCTCGGCCGGTGGCGTACGCATACCGAATGGCATCTCCCCCCT